>CAZBVD010000001.1:0-14901 GCA_964495235.1 uncultured Dysgonomonadaceae bacterium
AATTTACCATTAATAACTAATCATTCTTTAGTTTTCTTAGCCACTAAATAGAGGAAGGGCGTGTCGATAGCTGCAATAATTACCTTTAACATATAGGTAGATAGCACTACTTGAAGCCATGCATAAAAAGGCATAGTTCCCAACAGCGCTATGGTTGCAAAGAGCAGAGTATCTACTAATTGACTAGTCCAGGTGCTGCCATTGTTTCTAATCCACAACTGTTTTGGGAACTTCTTTTTCAACCATTGATAAGAATAGGTGTCAAGCATATTGCTTATAAAAAACGATATCATACTACCTGCAATAATGCGATACATGGGTGTAAGAATTGCGCTTAACGGTTGGTGGGCAAAATCCCAAGGGGCAGGAATCATAGCGAGTGAGACCCATGCACCAATCATGGTGAGAAGGGAGATAAAGAAACCTATCATTACCGCCTTTCGCGCTTCTTTTCCGCCATAATTCTCAGAGAGTATATCGGTTGCAAGAAAAACCATGGCATAAAAAACATTGCCGCCTGTTGCTCCTATTCCAAAAATAACTACCGATTTGTTAACCAATATATTCATCATCACTACACTGCCAGCAATAACTGCTATCAACCCGTCTTTGCCAAACACTTTATAGGAAAGGGTTAAGCCTGCCAATCCTGCAACTGCCCAGCCCAAAAATAATAATCCGTTCATTCTTCTAATATAAATTGTGAAAATGTGATGCTACCTAAAACAAGGGTGCAAATTTCGGAATTATTAATTGAACTAGCAAGTAATGGTGTGTGAGGTTTGAGGTGTGTATGGCATTAATACACTAAAGAGAGGTGGGAATAGAAAAAAAATGATTAATTCAACACATCTTCAAAATCTATATCCTCAGCAGCAAGAAAAAACACTTTATTGGTAATAGCACTTGTGTTTACCTTGAGCTGTTTGTAATAGTCTGCAAAATCTTCGTCGGGTGCTTTAAGCCCCATCATAACCATGGTGCTGTCTTGTGATTCTTGTTCTAGGATATCCCAAAACTTTCTTCCGCCAGATACTATGATATCAAATTTGAAATCGACCCTCATTTCAAGTAAAATTCTTTTCAAGTTTTCGCGTGTACCTTTGGCAGCATCCTCTGTTGGAACTACCATTTTCACACATATATCTATGTTGTCCCAGCGAGGGCTAGTTTTGATGAGATGTGCAATAATCATCATAAAACCACCATTGCCCTTGAGACCACCCCACCAGAGATCTATTTTCTTAGCCCCTTCAAAATCTAGCTTAAAATCGTTTTGAAGAATAATAACATTCCTATTAGACTTATAAAAATGAGATATCATATCGCAATAAGCTTCGTGATGGCTGTTTTCTTCAGTATCGCCCAACAGCACTGTATTGGGTACAAGGCTACCCAAACCATATGAATTTAACAACTGTTTTGAGCCTATAAAAGGATCTTCGGCTTTGGTTACTCTCACAAGGGTTTTTATGTTTTTATCTCTAAGATATTGCGATATATTATGTGCATGCTTGCTTACACGTTCTTGTGTAACTCCTTTTTCGGGAAGAATAGTTGCAACAGTTATCAATCCTTTCTCCTGCGCCACTCCATAAGCAAAATCAATTAAGTGCCATCTTTTTGTGGGAACACCTGAAAACACCAATAGATTGGGACGCCAGCTTTTAGCATGGTCAGCTTTTAAGTCAAGCCTCAACAATGCATAGCGAACAACTTGTAGGAGCATACCGCGGGTAACATCTCCAAAAGTAGTTTTGAGTCTTCTGCGACGCAACAACACATATATGCCTATAATAAAAACCATGGCAACAACAGTAGCAACAGCATTTATCAAAAACATAACAGCCACACAACCCACTGTGCCCAAGATAGAGAATATCCAATGAACCCTGAATTTGGGACGGAAAGATGGACTCTGCAACATGGTTTCTATTCCGGATGTGAGGTTGAGAGTGCCATAAGTGGTTAAGAAAAACATGGTGAGGATGGGTGCTATCATATTTAAATCGCCCACAATAATTAACACCAATGCAATAACAGAGGTGAAGATGGTGGCTGCACGCGGTATTTTTTCTGGTCCAGAACCTTTAGATAAGAAAGAGAGCTTTGAGGGCAATACTTTATCAAGCACCAATGCCTGCAACACTCGTGGTGCACCTAATAGGCTACCCACTGCACTTGACAGTGTGGCGCCCCATATACCAAGTAATATGGCAATACCCCAATAGGCAAGGCGTTGCATAATCATATTATCGCTTACAAGTGTAACTGCATCGGCTCTGTAGGCAAAGAAAAAGGGAACAATCATATAGATAACATAACCCACGCCCACAGCCATGAATGTGCCTTTGGGAATGGATTTGGCGGGGTCTTTTAAATCTCCCGACATATTTACCCCTGCCATAATTCCTGTAACGGCCGGAAAAAATACTGCAAACACTGTCCAGAAGGCTACAGGATTGTCCACTGGCCCTTCAAGCAAATTGTAACTTGTGTCGCCAATGGGCGACCCGAAAAAGAATGAGACAAGTGAGAAGGCAATAACTGCCAATATAACAAACTGAGCCCTAATGGCTGCTTTAGTAGAAAACAGGGCCAAAAGACTCAAGAAAATAGTTGTGACAACACCTACCAACTTAATATTTAAAGACGGAAATATGGCCACCATACTCTCAGAGAAACCCATAATATAGAGGGCTACTGAGAAGGCTTGAGCCAAAAAGAGGGGTATGCCAATAGCACCGCCCATTTCTATGCCCAGCGAACGGCTTATAAGAAAATAAGCCCCACCAGCTTTTACTGGTGCATTGGTAGCAATGGATGCTATGGATAGCGCAGTAAGAAAAGTAATTGAGGTGCCAAGGGTTACAATAGCAAGTGTGCCAAGAAGACCCACATTACCAACAACCCACCCAAAACGCAGGTACATTATTACACCCAATACTGTGAGTATGGACGGAGTGAAGACTCCACCAAAGGTGTTTAAACCTGCTGCTTTATTTTTAATATTGTTTTTGATAGCAAAAAATTTGTTGATAAATGAATACCGTAAATATATAACTTATAAAAGAGAATTGGGCAAAATTAGTTAATTATTTTTTATTATATGACAAAAGTGTGGTTTTTATGGAATTGGAGTGGAGGGTTCGAGATTTGAGGTACGGGGTGCGGTGAAATTCCATTGTCATGCTGAACGCAGTGAAGCATCTGTGTAAATGCTATATGCTAAAGCTAGCGCCGATTTAAACGGCAATGGTGTGATCAAAAATCGTTGAATGCAACGCTATACAGTAGTTATCTGATGGTTTGATAGTTGCGTCAAATGGGAGTGCGAGTACAATTCGCCCTAAAATGCTATTCTATTAGTTCACTGTCAATTAACAGTCCTAACTTTTATCTATTCTCTCTTAAATCTTCATCTATTGATTCAGCACGACCAACATCGATAATTGCATCAAGAAAATCATCAATATCATCTTGATCATCTTCTTCATCAATCCAAACTTTTAATGGTTTTTGAGGGCCGTGCTTATGGAAAACAACAGCAATAATAAAACCACTTATTGCTCCAGAAAGGTGCCCCTCCCACGATACATTGGTATCTAAATGCATAGACCACGGAAACATATTCCATACAGTGCTACCATACAAAAAAGCCACAATTAATGAAATAGCTATAAGCGGTGTATGCTTACGAAAAATTCCGCTAAAAAAAAGAAAAAAAGATAAACTGTAGATAACACCACTTGCGCCTACATGCCATGCCTCTCGTCCAATAATCCAGGTAAAGAGTCCACTTAGCAACCACAGTAAAATAAAGGTTTTATTAGCAATTTCACTATAAAAATAATAGAGACACCACATAAGCACCATAAGAGGAAGCGTGTTTGATAGGAGATGTTTTGCTGAACTATGAATAAACGGAGATAGAAACAAACCTAGTAACCCTTTCAATTCTAAGGGATAAATACCAAACTTATATAATTGTAGGTTTAATGAGGTATCTAATATAAGTAGGAGCCAAAGCAAACAAAGCAGAACAAAAGTAGGAACAAAAGCTATACGCATTCGCTTTTTCTCGATAGAAAAAAAAGTGTCTTGATTCTCATTCATAACTAAAATAATCTATAAATAACAAAACTACAAATGAAAAGTGCATCTACCATACGATTTTGAGTAAAAATATAATACTTTTCATTTGTTTACTATTATTAATATTAATATCTTTCGGATAAATTCAAACCTAAAAGCTACAAACATGAGTTATTTAAAATTCGATAAAGATTTAATTATAAACCTCGAATATTCTTTGTATCGCAATGTATTGCGCACAAATAGAAGAGGGGCTTATCATAATACATCTATATCTGGATGTAATACAAGCAAGTATCAAGGATTATTAGTGATGCCTGTACCCAATATCGATGATGATAATCACTTGTTATTATCATCATTCGACGAAACTGTTATTCAGCATGGTGCTGAATTTAATTTGGGCATTCATAAATACTCTGGCGACAATTATAGTCCGCGTGGGCACAAATACATTCGCGAGTTTAGCAGCGAAAGTATTCCTATAACTACATACCGTGTTGGAGGGGTTATACTGTCAAAAGAGATACTATTCTCGTTGCAAAAAAACTCTGTGATGATACGCTACAAACTTTTAGAGGCCCATTCACCTACAACCATCAGATTTAAACCATTTCTAGCTTTTAGAAATATATTTCAATTAGCTCAAGAAAATGATGCTGTAGATAAATCCTACAGAGAAGTTGAAAACGGAATTAGCACCTGTATGTATGAGGGATATCCCGAACTATATATGCAATTTAATACTAAAACCAACTTTGTTTTTCAGCCTCACTGGAATAAAGGAGTTGAATACTTGCAAGACATGCAAGCAGGCGACACATACAAAGAAGATTTATATGTGCCTGGATATTTTGAAATGCCTATAAAGAAAGGTGATTCTATAATATTTTCGGCCAGTGATGTTCTAAAAGATACAGAAAATTTAGCCGAAGAATTTGACAACGAGATAAAAAAGAGAACACCACGCAAGTCGTTCTATAACTGCTTAAAAAACTCAAGCCATCAGTTCTTCTATATCCCCCAGCCTGGCGAACAATACTTGCTTGCAGGCTACCCATGGTTTAAAGTGCGTGCAAGAGACCAGTTTATTTCTCTGCCTGGATGTACACTTGCTGTGGGCCGTGTTGATGATTTTGAGAAAATAATGGATACAGCCATTATACAAATCAAAAAAGAGATGGCTGGAGAACCTTCCAACGGGTTATTAAAAGAAATAGAAGCTCCTGATGTGCCACTATGGGCCATTTGGGCATTTCAACAGTATGCGAAAGAAAGACCTGAGCAGTTTCAAAAGAAATATGCAGATATATTAATAGAAATTCTAGAATATATATTAAACAATAATCACTGGAACTTGCGTGTTGACGCAAATAATGGTCTGCTATATACAAACGGGCATAGAAAACCTGCAAGTTGGATGAATGCTCAATTGGATGGGCGTCCTGTAACACCTCGCTCAGGCTATTTAGTTGAATTTAATGCACTGTGGTACAACGCACTTAAATTTGGCGAAGAAATATACAATGCAAAAGGTGATAACATGAAAAAGTATCAGCTATCACAAAAAAGCGATTTAGTGAAAGAGTCATTCACAGCAATATTTTTAAATAGCGCTGGCTATTTGTTTGACTTTGTAGATGGAGCACACACAGACTGGAGTTTGAGACCCAACATGTTGTTTGCAGTATCGCTTGATCACTCTCCGCTTGAGAAACACAGACAAAGATCTATAGTTGACTTTGCTACAAAAGAACTACTTACCACATGTGGTATAAGATCATTGAGCCCTAAGGATGAAAAGTTTAAGCCTTACTTTTCTAGTGATCTTAGAGAAAAAGAACAAACATATTTCAATGGGCCAGCATTCCCATGGTTGCTTGGGCCATATATAGAGGCCTATCTCAAGGTATATAAACGAAGTGGTCTATCATTGGCAGACAGAATAATGGTAGATATAGAAGGTGAAATGTCTAACGATTGCATTGGAAGTATATCAGAATTATACGACTCAAGTCCTCCATTTATAGCACATGGTGCATATTCATTTGCAATGAGTGTTGCAGAAATACTACGCGCAATGAAACTTATGAAGGAATACAATTAAACGAAACTGAAAAAGATAGATTATGAAAGTACTCATGTTTGGATGGGAATTTCCGCCCCATATATTAGGTGGTCTTGGAACTGCAAGTTATGGACTAACCAAAGGAATGTCGAAACAAGAAGATATGGATATCACATTTGTGATTCCAAAACCTTGGGGAGATGAAGACCAGAGTTTTCTTAAAATTATAGGTGCTAACAACACCCCTATAGCTTGGCGAGATATATCGTATGAAACAGCCGAGTCAAGATTAAGTAAATTCATGGACCCGCAAGAATATTTTAATTTACGTGATAATATTTATGCCGATTTTAATTATATGCAAACCAATGATTTGGGGTGTATAGAGTTTTCAGGGAAATATCCTACCAATTTATTGGAGGAGATAAATAACTACTCAATTGTGGCAGGTGTAATTGCACGAACATACGATTTTGATATTATACACTCTCACGATTGGTTGACCTATGCTGCTGGACTACATGCAAAAGAAGTAACCGGAAAACCTCTTGTGATACATGTTCACGCAACAGATTTTGATAGAAGCGGTGGTAAAGTTAACCCGACTGTTTATAATATTGAAAAAAACGGAATGGACCATGCTGACCATATTATTTGTGTAAGCAACCTAACCCGACGAATTGTCATTGAAAAATATCATCAACACCCAAGTAAGGTTTCCACTGTTCACAACGCAGTAGAACCTCTTAGTGGTGAAATATTGGCAGTAGAGGCACAAAACAATGTACCCGAGAAAGTAGTTACCTTTTTAGGTAGGATAACAATGCAGAAAGGACCTGAGTATTTTGTAGACGCTGCAACACAGGTGTTGAAAAACACAGACCATATACGCTTTGTATTGGCTGGCAGTGGAGATATGATGGACAAAATGATAAGGCTAGTAGCCGACCGAGGTATATCTGATAAATTCCACTTTACTGGTTTCTTAAAAGGGAAGCAGGTTTACGAAATGCTTAAGTCAAGTGATGTTTATGTGATGCCGTCTGTATCAGAGCCTTTTGGTATATCGCCTTTAGAGGCTATGCAATGTGGTGTGCCATCAATTATATCATATCAATCTGGGTGCGCAGAAATATTAAATAATGTAATTAAAACAGACTATTGGGATGTAGATGCTATGGCTGACGCCATATACTCTATATGCACACATCCTGGTATGGCCGAATTCTTAAGCGTAGAGGGTAAGAAAGAGGTAGATGAGATAAAATGGGAATATGCAGGCCAAAAAGTGCGTGATATTTATAATAAATTCGTAAAATAGACAAACAGAAAACAAATAGAATATGAAACAAATTTGCTTTTACTTTCAAATTCATCAACCATTTAGGTTGAAACGTTATAGATTCTTCAATATAGGAAAAGATCACTATTACTACGATGATTTTTCTAATGAAGACATTATGCAGAAAATTGCAACAGAATCCTTTATTCCAGCAAACAGAATGCTCTTTGATTTAATGAATCAATATAAAGGAAAATTTAAAGTTGCATTTTCAATATCTGGAACAGCCCTTGAGCAGATGGAGATTCATGCTCCTGAAGTTATAAGTGGATTAAGAGACCTTGCCAACACAGGTAATGTTGAGTTCTTAACCGAAACCTATGCACACTCTTTAGCTTCTATATTTGACCCCATAGAATTTAAAAATCAGGTGAAACAGCATTCAGATAAAATTGAAATGTTGTTTAATCAAAAACCCACAACTTTTAGAAACACCGAACTTATATACTCTGATGATATAGGAAAAGCTGTGTATGAGTTAGGGTACAACAAGATGATTACCGAAGGTGCTAAACATATTTTAGGATGGAAAAGTCCCAATTATGTTTATAGTTCGGCAGTTGAGCCAAAATTGAAAGTTCTACTTAAGAACTCTAAACTTAGCGACGATATTATGTATCGTTTCTCAAACTATAACTGGAGTGAATATCCTTTAACAGCAGATAAATTTATTGACTGGATTGACGCAACACCAAAAGAAGAAAAGGTGGTTAATCTATTTATGAATTATGAAACATTTGGAAACCTACAACCCTCTCATACAGGTATTTTTGAGTTTATGAAAGCTCTGCCTCATTTTGCATTTGAGAAAGGGATAAAGTTTGCAACACCATCAGAGGTGATGAACGAAAGCAAGCCTGTAGAAGGCCTAAGCGTACCTTACCCTATATCATGGGCAGATGAAGAAAGAGACCTAAGCGCGTGGACTGGAAACACTCTACAGAAGGAAGCACTAAGAACATTGTATGATATAGGCGAAAGATTGAGAATGGTAAACGACCGCAGATTGAAACAAGACTGGTTGTATTTACAATCAAGCGATCATTTCTACTACATGTCAACCAAGCATTTCTCTGATGGGGCTACTCATAGCCAATACAGCCCATATGCAACGCCTTATGATGCTTTTAGTAATTACATGAATGTTCTAAGCGATTTTATTGGAAGAGTGAAAGCTCAGTTTCCAGACTCTGTTGAGAATGAAGAGTTGAATGCCCTACTACTTACAATTAACAACCAAGCACTCGAAATTAAAGAGCTGCAAACTAAGTTGAAAACTGTAATAGATAAGAATGTTGAAGAGTTGGTAGAGGCTCCTAAAAAGGAGGCTAAGAAAACTGCAAAAACAACTACTAAGAAGACTAAGAAATAGAGCAATTAATAAACTTTCAACCCTATTTTTTCTATTCCTTTCAGTTTTAAATCTTGCATTGCATGACGAACAAATATTTCGTTATGCAATGCAGTATCTATTTTAAAATTGGTTTTGTAAAGAACCGATAACTGCCTTGTAGCACCATTGCCGCTACCAAGCCATCTGCCTAAATCATCTGCTAAAACACACTCTACTGTATCTGTAAATGATATGCTATCTTGATGGGTGTAATTTAAGTATAAAAACAGATTTTTATACTTATAGGTTGTGTTGTGCACTATCTCTAACGATACTGCATAATTACTATTTGAGTTAAATGGCACGGAGTCAAGCAAAAAACTAATCTCTTGGTCTTTGCCCCATTCATTTTCTGGTATAGGTGAGAATTTATAATAAACCTCACCTCCATTGCATGAAGTCATGCAAGCTAATATAGCTAAACCGATAAAGTATCGAATAAAACTATTTACCATCCTCAGCACTTCCCTTATTTGTATTTGGATTGTTTTTGTTGGGCTTGTTTTTATTTCTACGACGGACAGATGATTTTCTTCTTCTCTTTTTTGGACTATTCTTCACCGAGTTATCAAAACGAGTAATACTATCATCATTCAACAACCCTGCTCCATATGTATCTTTTGCAGCTTGTGTTTCTTGTGTTTCAGTAGCCAACCGATTAGGTTTTATACCTTTTCTGTTTAAATTGATTATTTCATATACCCTATCTTTATGAATAGTTGTGAGGGTGGATAATGAATTTCTACCCATTGAATAGGTCATCATTCCAGAAAAAATATCAGTTTTGAAGTGATAGTATAATCCTTCTTGAGTTTCAAGAGGAATCTCACGCGAAGGTAGTTTTCTTTGAGCTTCAATATAGGCATCAACTTCATAGTTTAAGCAACACTTTAGCTTAGCGCATTGCCCTGCAAGCTTCTGCGGATTGATAGATAGCTCCTGAATACGTGCAGCCGATGTAGACACAGAAACAAAGTTTGTGAGCCACCCACTGCAACACAATTGACGGCCGCAAGGACCAATGCCACCTATACGACCAGCTTCTTGCCTTGCACCAATCTGTTTCATCTCTACCTTTACTCTAAACTCACTTGCAAGTATCTTTATAAGCTCTCTAAAATCTACACGCCCGTCTGCAATGTAATAGAAAATAGCTTTATTGCCATCTCCCTGATATTCTACATCGCCAATCTTCATGTCTAGACCTAAATCTTGGGCTATTTCTCTTGAGCGAATCATTGTTATCTCTTCACGGGCTTTTGCTTGGTTGTATTTTTCTAAGTCACCATCGCGTGCAATTCTATAAATACGTCTTAAACCTTCATCGTCATTGGGGTGAAAATGATTCTTTTTCATTTGCAAAAGCACAAGTTTACCTGTAAGAGTAACTGTGCCAATATCGTGCCCTGGTAATGCCTCAACGGCAACCATATCGCCTTGCTTAAGCTCTAAATTATTGCTATTTATATAGAAAGATTTGCGTGTGTTTTTAAACTGGACTTCCACTAAATTGGTGCAATCCTGCATCTCAGGATAATCTTCTAACCAATTGTATGTATGCAGCTTAGCATTAAATCCACGACATTTTAAACGTTCTCTATTCTGCTTATTTATTAAAACACTCTCAGCATTAAATGCTTCAAGCGCGTCTTTATCTATTTCGTATTCCATTTATATGATAGTTAACCAGCAATGAATAAAAACCTTCATGAGCTGATTATTGTTTTTATATTAATTAAAACCTCTGCAATATAACAAATTATTTTTTTATTAGCATGGTTAACTTCAAACATAAATCTAAAAAAATAATTTTAGCATTCCCATTTTGTTCTATTTGTCTATGCGCCAAAGAGAATTCATGTGCCAATACTTCTATGTTAGCCTCATTTATAGCAGCTGAATAATGCTGACCCAGTTGTTGTTCTTGTCTATTAAGATATACCAGCTCTGGTACATTTAAGTTGTTTACAAAGTACTCTCTAAACATTCTAAGCGAATAAATAAGGAAACTCTTTTGAGTTTCGCGTCCTGTTTTAGACAATTCATCAGCAATTTCTTTTATAGATTTAATTTGCCTAGAAAAAGAAGCACTCATCATTTTGTCAAATAGATTAAAAAAAACCTTAGAGTCATCGCCAGCCTCTATTATTTCAATAGCTTTTGAGTAGCTTCCATTAGCAATGTGAGCCACAGACTGTGCATCGTTTAGAGAAAGATTATAATTATTGGTTATTGCACCAATCATATCATCATAATAAATTGGCTTTATATAAATGGGTTGACAGCGCGATTTTATAGTAGGGATTACTTTATCTAAATCTTCTGATACTAATAAGAATATTGTGCGAGCTGGAGGCTCTTCAATCATTTTAAGAAGTTTGTTGGCACACTCTAAGTTCATTTTCTCTGGCAGCCACACAATCATTATTTTATATTTAGCTTCGTAAACCTTTAGATTCAACTTCCTGATAATTTCTTCGCTCTCTTGCGCATATATCATTCCTTGCGCATTTTTGGCGTTAATGTATTGAAGCCAATTGCCAAGATTGAAGTAAGTGTTTTTGGCTAAGAAAGAACGCCATTGAGGAAGGTAATGGTCGCAAACAAGTAGCTTCTCTGCTCTTTTCTGAACCATTGGAAATGCAAAATGGAGATCGGGGTGAGCAAGCTTATCAAATTTAGAACACGATGGACACTTACCACATGCATCTGTATCAGAAGGGTTTGTGCAATTGAGATATCTTGCATAAGCAATAGCTAATGGCAGTTTGCCAATTCCTTCTGCCCCATATATCATGCGCGCATGAGGCACATAACCTTTTTGAACTGATTCAATAAGATGTTTTTTTACATCGGTTAACCCAATTAAGTCTCTAAAATACATAAGATTACAGTTTTTTCATGAAGCTATAACAGTGTGTTCGTTTAACTAAGAGAACTAATATATCTCTTTAGCTACTTTATAAACAGTTTCGGAAGCCATATATGTGTAAAAATGAATACTTGGCACTTTATGCGCAACAAGCTCTTTACATTGAGCAATACACCATTCAGCACCTACTTGTTTTGCATCTTCATCGGTGTGGCAGTTTTTCAACTCCCTGGACAAATCATCTGGTATGCTTGATTGGAAAATCTTTGGGAGTATGGTTAGCTGATTCTTTAGGTGAATTGGTTTTATTCCGGGTATTATTGGCACAGTTACACCTTCTTTTCTGCATAGCTCAACAAAGTTGAAGAACTTTTCATTATCGAAAAACATTTGAGTAACTAGATAATCTGCTCCGTTTTCCACTTTCTTCTTTAAATAAAAAAGCTCTGACTCAATGTTTGGCGACTCGGCATGCAACTCGGGGTAACATGCCATTCCGTATGAAAAAGGAGTATCAGGGGCATCAAACAATGTGCCATCAAAGGCAATTCCTTTATTAAAGTTGTTTACCTGTGTTTGCAAACCCGTTGCATAATCATGGCTATCCATAGCCTTCTGCTCATCATCTAGTTTTGAAGTATCGCCTCTAAGAAGTAATAAATCGTGAAGTCCTAAGAACGAGAGATCAAGCAATGCATATTCGGTTTCTTGTTTAGTAAAGCCTTTACTTATAATATGAGGAACAGCAGTTATACCATATTTATTTTGAATGGCTGCAGCAATAGCTACAGAACCAGGACGTTTGCGGATGTGTCTCTTTACAAGAGTGCCATCTTCTCTCTTATCCAATATGCTCTCGCTATGATGTGTAGTTATATTTATGTACTTAGGGTCGAACTCCTTGAGACGATCAATTACATTAAATACCTTTTGAATACTATTTCTTTTAAGTGGGGGAAGAAGTTCAAAAGAAAAAGCTGTTCTCCCTTCATTATTTCTAATTAAGTTTGAAACTTTCATAATACTATAATTAATATTTATTTAAAGATAGCTCTAAATAAATCACTTCCATTGGCATAAATAAGTAACCCAAACAAAAGAATCATGCCTGCTACTTGAGCAAACTCCATAAACTTCTCGTTGGGTTTTCTGCGACTCACCACTTCATATAACAAGAACATAACATGTCCACCATCAAGTGCAGGTATAGGTAGTATATTCATAAAGGCTAAAATAATAGATAAGAAGGCCGTCATTTTCCAAAATGCAAACCAATTCCACATAGCTGGAAAAAAGTTACCTATAGCTCCAAACCCTCCTAAGGAAGATGCTCCTTCGGGTGTAAATACATATTTAAACTGACTAACATATCCTTTAAGTGTACGCAAACCAAATTTTACTCCTTGAGGGAATGATGCAAAAAACGAGTATTTGTTGTGTACTGTGGGAAGTGAATACTTAACAGCTATTCCTATTGTGCCATCTTCGCTAACATTGACAGGAAGAGAATTTAAGGTTCCATTACGATAAAACTCTATTGAAACTTGACTGTTCTTATGATTTTCTAGTTCTATCTTAAAATCAGCAAATGTAGGAACACTTACACCACTTATTGCTACTAAACTATCACCAGCCACTAATCCTGTTTTGTGAGCCTGACCTCCTTCTTGCACTTCTTGCACAACAGTGGACATACGATACCCAGCAAAACCTTGTTTCTCCGCCATTAGCTTTTGCACAAAGTCAGCTGGCATGTCTATCACTATTTCTTGGCCGTTTCGCAAAACTGTTATCTTATCGGCTTCTACTACTTGACTTGAATAGTTATCAACTAAATCTGAACGATCTATTACCTCTACACCATCGGCATATAATATAATGTCTCCATCTTTAAATCCTATATCTTTTGCAGTTTGGCTAAACTCCATGCCCATAGTCACATCTTTAAGCGGAACATAGCTGTCGCCCCATGTAAATATAATCATAGAGTAGATAAAAAATGCAAGCAAGAGGTTAAACATAACCCCACCTGTCATTACCAACAGACGCTGCCAAGCTGGTTTAGAGCGAAACTCCCATGGCTTTGGAGGCAATTTCATTTGTTCTCTATCCATAGATTCATCAATCATTCCCGAAATTTTACAATAGCCCCCTAAAGGCACCCAACCTATACCCCACTCTGTGCTGTTGGGGTGATTGTGCCAATCTTCGCTAGGTGAGTCTGCTTTAATTGTGCCTCTATCTTCATTTTCGTTGCTCTCATGCACTAAGTCTGAAGTATTCTTTGAAAAGAACTTAACTCTCATTTTTCCGTTTATCTTTTTTGCACGCACAATAGAGAATGAGGGGTTGAAAAACATATAGAATTTCTCTACCCTAATGTTGAATAGTCTTGAAAATATATAGTGGCCATATTCATGTACTATCACAAGTATGGACAAACTCAAGATGAGTTGTATTGCTTTTATTAAAAATATTTGCATTGTTTGAATAACTTATTATTTAAAAAGTTGAGTTTGTTTGTATTTATAGTTTACTTATAATGTCTGTTGCTACTTTGCGCGCTTCGATGTCGGTCTCAAAATAATCGTCTAAAGAGGGATTCACTATAAATGACACCCTTTGCATTGTTTGCTCTAAAGCATCGCTCATAGCAAGGTATGATATTTCGTCTTGAAGAAAACTTTCTACTGCAATTTCATTTGCAGCATTGAGTATGCAAGGCATATTGCCTCCTTTGTTTATTGCTTCGTAAGCAAATGATAGGTTTTTGAATACATCTAAATCTGGCTCTTCGAAAGTAAGATTAGAGAGTTGGAAAAAATCAGTTGGTTTAAAATCAGATTTCAATCGTTTGGGGTAAGTAAATGCATACTGGATAGGAACACGCATATCAGGAACTCCCATTTGCGCCATTATAGATGTGTCTTCAAACTCAACCATAGAGTGCACTATTGATTGAGGATGAATCACCACCTGAATATGAGAAGGGTCTACATCAAACAGCCACTTTGCTTCAATCATTTCAAGGCCCTTGTTCATAAGAGTTGAAGAATCAATAGTAACTTTTGCTCCCATACTCCAACTTGGATGATTAAGGGCTTGCTCTTTTGTAACACTTTGCAATTGCT
>CAZBVD010000001.1:15001-27042 GCA_964495235.1 uncultured Dysgonomonadaceae bacterium
ATCGATATCTGCATTCTGCACAATATCTGAAATAGCATCTATGCCAGCCCACACCTTTATGGGATAGTCTTGTAAGGCCTCCTTTAAAAACAAATAACTTTTGTCGTTTGCAATTACTACAACCTCTGGTCTAAACCTAATAGCTTGTTTTATGAGAAGGTCTATATTGTTGTTTGCTGTAAGCGCATACACCTCAAATTTATCGGGGTGTTGTGCTATAACATCCAATGCTTGTGTACCAATAGATCCGGTGGAACCTAAAATAGCTATTTGCTTTTTCTTTTTCTCCATATTTTAATTGCATTAACAGGCAAAGATAATAAAAAAATGATGATTATTGTGCCAACATCAGGGCACCACGAAAACTAGAAATAATATTTGAAAACTAAGCTGCAACTCAACTTCTAAGTGTAAGCAAAAGCCGAGAGATGTATTTTGCAGGCCAACCTCAAAAGGATATGCTATAGCAAGGATAGAGCAATCTCAGCATAAATAAAAAGAGCTCACCTCTTGAACGTTCTCTCTATATTGCTACAATAGATTAATCTAACAAACCTTCTGGTAGCTGTAGGTGTAGTTGTTTTTGCTGCGAATCGGCCATTACTATAAAATCAGCTGTGGCTGGTATCAGAATCTCCTCATCACCGTTTACAATTACAAAAAGAACATTCATAGTAGAAGTGTCGATGCTCTCAATAATGCCTATTATAGAAGATTTTTCATCTAAAACTGTGTAACCAACATATTGATGCCACTCTTTAACGTGCTCCTCTACTTCATGCTCTACTTGCTGCACAAATTTATCTGGAATAAAAACAGCTACATTGCTATAGGTAGAAGCCTGCTCAATTGAGTTAACACCCTTAAACTTAATGCGTGCAGTAACATCTGAATTATACATAAACTCTTCAACAAAGAAAGGAACATACATTCCATCTAAAGAGAGAAAATAAAAGTTGTTGTCTATATCTGCAAACTCAGATTTCTTGAAAAGAACAGTTAGTTCACCTTTTACACCATGAGGTTTCAATATCTTACCTATTTCAAAAAGCTTCTTTTCATCAATCATCTTATCTTCTTCTTTGGCCTCTAGCGGATTTTGTTCGTGGTCTTGGGCTAGTTGGCTGCGATCTATGGGTAGGGATTTCATATTCTTTTGGGTCTAGTTTTATTTTCCCATCAGAAAGCTCATAAAGGTCTTCCAAAATACCTGCATCATCTACTTCTCTATTCCACTGTATGTACGATTTTTTCATTTGGCTTACCAACAATCGCAAGAACTGATCTCTTTCTTCGCCTTCAGGCATTTCTACAGCACAGTTAATCATTCGCTCCAAAGTTTTACCATAATGGCGATACTTCATGGTTGGTCTGCTGTATTCAATTTTATGAGGATGAGCTATTAACTCTTCTTTTTTAATTATCTCATACGGATAATCAATATCTAATTGAAAGTCAGCCATAATTGCTAAATGATCCCACAGGATATGCTTAAAATCATTTACATTGCGCAAATGTGGAAACATATTCCCCATAATATCTATAAGCGAGTATGCACACTGTGTGCGTTCTTCTTTGTCTTCAAGTTTAACGCAATAATTCACCATGTTGTGAATATTTCTGCCATATTCTGGCAAAATAAGTTTTGTAAGTTGTGTATTATATTCCATTGTTTTATCTTAATTTCAATACATCGCCTTCTTCAGGCACATATTCGTAATCTTTCTTATTCATTTTATAAAGGTTTTTTACCCTCATTCCGTATTTTTGAGAAATACTGTGCATAGACTCTCCTATTTGAACAACATGCTCAAAATAAGGTTTATCGGCTCTCGATTTCTTTTTCTCAAAATAGACAATATCCCCTCCATTTAATGGAAATCCTTTTGGCACTTCATTATATTTCAACAGGTCTTTTGCTTTAAAGCTAAATTCATCTGCTATTCCTTCATAAGTATCACCTTCAACAGCTACCACATATATCAATCCGTGTGTTTTAAATGGCTGATGCTTCCAGTTTTTTGCGGCTTTTACTTTACTATCACTCGACTTTCGATATCTTCCAGTATCAAATCTGTAAAGCTGATAATCTTCAATAAGTTTTATCAGCTTATTGGCATAAGCCTTATCAGTAGCATATCCTAAATTCTGCAATCCCCTGGCCCATCCTTTATAATCTGTTGGAGAAAGGCGAAATAAAGGACTATACCTTGCACCTTGCACCAAAAACTGAGAGTGATCTTCAAAAGACTCCTCAGCTCTACGGTACTTTCTAAAGCAATCGTTTGGTGTATCATCTTTTGCATAAACACGATCTCCGCTCCAATTACGATGACACTTAATTCCAAAATGATTATTAGATCGCTTTGTGAGTTCGCTCTGCCCAGCACCCGACTCCAACAAGCCTTGAGCCAAAGTTATGGATGCAGGTATTCTGTGCTTTTGCATATGACTAACGGCAATAGGGCTATATTTGCTTATGTAGTCTTCGTATAATTTGTATCTTTTCTGAGAATGTACTTGATAAGTGCATGTAAAAGTAAATAACAGTACAAACAACAGGCTTAATTGTAACTTATTTCTATTTTGAATAGGATGCATTATAAAAATGTGTATTTTTGAAGTATCTTAAATAAATAAAACAGTAAGTATGAAAGAAATTAATATAACTACAAAGATAACTGTTTATAGTTATGAAGAATGCACAGAAATAGAAAAAAACCTAATTGAAGCTGCAAAAGAAGCTACATCCAACGCATATGCTCCATATTCTCACTTTCATGTAGGTGCTGCTGTTCTTTTGGAGAATGGTAAAATAATATCTGGCAACAACCAAGAGAATGCTGCATACCCATCGGGTTTGTGCGCAGAACGCACAGCTGTGTTTTATGCCAATGCACAATATCCCAATCAAAAAATAGAAGCTATGGCTGTAGCTGCATTTTATAATGGTGATTTTACAGACGATTTAATTTCTCCTTGTGGTAGCTGCCGTCAGGTGCTATTAGAAGTAGAGAGCCGCTACAACTCGTCGGTGAAAATATTATTATATAATAAAAAGGGTGAAGTGTATGTTGCAGAAAGCATGAAAAGCCTAATGCCTTTGAGCTTTACTAAAGATGCTCTTGAGTAAAAAACACATTCACATTAATAAGAAACATCGGTGAAAGACTTCAGGAACCACTTACCATCTTTTTTCTTAAAATAGTAATTGGCATATATGCCATTATCAATTCCTCGATGCTCAATTATTGTAGAGTCGTTATATCTACGTATATCCTGCACATATCCGTCCATCAATCGGGTGGCATGGGTGCTATCATATGTAAAGTCAAGTAATATCCACTCTTGATATGTTATTTTTTGATTTAGTGTGGTCATGCCATACTCAGACGGGTCTAAGAGAACTGCCTCCAAAGGAAACATAACACGTTGGCGTTGAAATGTTGGTTTTTTGTTGAAGTTTTGCAAAAACAAATCAAAATCCTCATCAACTATAGAAGTACTTTCTGTTGTCTCTTTTTGTTTATCCTTTGCACCTTTAGGTTGAGTACACGATGTAACAAAAGAAACAACGCATATAAGAAATAATAAAAAGTTGATTTTCATCGTTTATATTTTAATTGATAACCCTTTGCTTAAGGAACTAAATACAAAAATATAAAAAATATAGCATAAAACAGATAAAAGCTGCTTAATATCACCTAAATACGGCATAAATCGTCTTTTTTATTTGTTTTCAGTGCAATAAAAGAAAAAATTCATACCTTTGTTAATAAGAAAAAATTGTAAATGGATCTTCAGGAAAAAATTCAACATCTATTTTCAAGACAAAGAGAAACATGGAAATTGCTTAATGACAACTGCACTCTAATGAGCGATATCAAACATAGATTGCTTGTATGGGGAAGTGATGCAGAAGTAGTTTTACAATACAATCCATCACGTTTCATTTCAGTTTCAGCTAAAGTTGACAATAAAAGTATTGATGATCGCAAATGCTTTTTATGTGCCGAGAATAGGCCAGATATGCAGCAGGGCATTCCATTCTTAGATAAGTATATAATATTGTGCAATCCATTCCCTATCTTAAAGAATCACCTAACTATCCCGTTGCATTCACACGTGCCACAGCTTATTGGCAAAAAGATAACTGACATGTTGTCATTGGTTGAATTATTGCCCAATTACATTTTGTTTTACAACGGAGCTAAATGTGGAGCATCTGCACCCGATCATTTTCATTTTCAAGCAGGACTAAAAACTAATCCGCTTATGAGTAGTGAAAACTCTCTGCGATCATGTCTTAGAATAGAAAGTGATACAAAAGAAGATGCTGAAGAGCAGTTTTACTATGTGTTGGAGTATTTAAAAACTCATCAACCAAACGAAGATGAGCCCATGATGAATATTATTTCATTTATGGAAAATGATAAATATATAATTCACGTTTTTCCTAGGAAATTACATCGCCCTTGGCAATATTCAGCCAAAGGTAAAGACCAACTTCTGGTAAGCCCTGGAGCGCTAGACATTGCTGGTATGTTTATAATACCTAGAAAAGAAGACTTTGATAAAATAGACAATAATGATATTGAAGATATTTATACGCAAGTTTCAATGGCAATTATATAAACTATGGAAATGACAAATTCAGAAATTATTCTCGCAACCATTAGTGGTGAGGACAAGCCTGGTGTAACTGCTGCTCTTACGCAAGTTCTTGCAAAACACGATGCTTTTATTTTAGACATCGGACAATCAGATATACACAGAAGTTTATCTCTAGGCATTATGTTTAGAACTAAAGATAATGCAAATGGAGGTATCTTAAAAGACCTTCTGTTTAAAGCCTATGAGTTAGATGTAACCATAAGATTTACCCCTATTAGCAACGAACGTTACAGCAATTGGGTGAAAATGCAAGGGAAAAACAGATATATTATTACTTTGCTAGGACGTGTATTAACTGCAAAGCAGATTGCCGCAGTGTCGGAAATTATTACAGAACAAGGATTAAACATTGATAACATAGTACGCCTCACAGGTCGTATTCCTCTTGACGAGTCTCAACAACGTTATAGAAACGCATGTGTTGAATTGTCTGTAAGAGGAACACCTATTGACCAACGAAAAATGCAAAAAGAGTTTCTTCGTTTATCCTCCGAGCTTAATTTTGATATTTCTTTTCAGCAAGAAAGCATGTTTCGAAGAATGAGACGTGTAATTTGTT
The DNA here is from genome assembly GCA_964495235.1 of uncultured Dysgonomonadaceae bacterium. Classification (GTDB taxonomy): domain Bacteria; phylum Bacteroidota; class Bacteroidia; order Bacteroidales; family Dysgonomonadaceae; genus UBA2632. Next base: position 20,235 of record CAZBVD010000001.1, read on the forward strand.
TCGACATGGACTCTACACTTATTCAAACTGAAGTGATAGACGAATTAGCTATGAAAGCTGGTGTTGGCGACCAAGTAAAAGAAATTACAGAGTTGGCAATGCAGGGTAAAATAGACTTTGCGGAAAGTTTTAAGCAACGTGTTAAGCTCTTGAAGGGTTTAGATGTATCTGTAATGCAGGAGATTGTTGAAACTCTACCTATTACTGAAGGCTTAGATAGGCTGATTGCTGTTTTGAAAAAAGTTGGGTTTAAAATTGCAATTTTATCTGGTGGCTTCAATTATTTCGGAAACTACCTAAAAGATAAATATCAACTAGATTATATGTATGCAAACGAGCTGGAAGTTAAAGACGGAAAGTTGACAGGTAACTACATTGGCGATATTGTTGATGCAAAAAGAAAAGCAGAGCTTTTAAAGCTGATAGCTCAAGTAGAAAAAGTTGATATAAGACAAACCGTTGCAGTAGGCGATGGAGCTAATGATCTATTGATGCTAGAAGCAGCAGGATTAGGCATAGCATTTCATGCAAAACCCAAAGTGGTTGAAAGTGCAGAACAATCTCTTTCAAGTGTGGGCATTGATGGTATTCTCTATTTTTTAGGATACAAAGACTCAATGCTAGACGATGAGTTATTGCAGTAATTATAAACATTAATTTCTTATGGCACTAATAAATAAGTTTCTAAAGAGAAGAATCTTTGAGGAGGAGTACGATTCTCCACTAAATATTTTAGCTTGTTTTTCTAAACAAGAGACTGGAGTTGCACTCTGTAAAATAGCAAACTATTTAATGAATTCTAAAAACAAAGATGAGCAAATAGCCTCATTGCATTTATTAGAGCAAGAAGAATATGATAGAATAGAAAACATTGAAGAGTATAAGACAGCAATCTATGATGAAATAATTGAAGAGTGCCGAAAAGGCACAGCTATAATACGCACATTCGTAAAACCATCGAATGATTTTGCAAGCGATATTTTATCAACATCAGAGGAGCTAGATTCTAATTTGGTTTTAATTGGAATTGGCAAAACAGTTCTTACACCTCAAATGTGGGGATCGTATCAAAAATTTATATCCTATCAAGGAGCCACTGAAGAAGATGCTGAATTTGACGACCCTATCTCTCATAGAGGAGTTTCGTCTCTACTTGAACGAAATGAAAAAGCAACAGGTATATTTATAGACCACAATTTGGATAGAATTGATGATGTATTTATACCTATTCTTGATAAAGTTGATATTCACATCTTTGACTATATAAAACGATTGGCCGAAAAAACCGAAGCAAAAATTACATTGTGGGATGCCATTGGAGTGATTGATTCAATTCCCGAACTCAAAAAAGCCTTTCATGTAATACAAAAAGATGCTGAAGGCAAGGTGTGTATGTGGGATAATTCAAAAAAAATTGATTATGACTACATCAAACAACAAGATCTTGTTATAATAGGTTATGAGGGATGGACAAAACTAATTAGCTCTGCTATTACATGGAGTCACTCTCTCAGATCTACACTTATAATACGTAAAAAACTTCATGATTAAAATGAATACTACCCAAATAAAAGAGTTCGTTAAAAGCACTAATCTGCTGATTGAAAAAAAAGAACTTAAAAATGCTTTTGATTCTATTGGTAACATTACTGAAGAATTACAGAATTGGAAAATCACTGATAAATTAAACGAACTTAAGAACAACTACAAGTACATGTTGCACTACCTTATAGAAGGTAGCGATGATCCAGAACAAGAAAAGATATATAATAAGCTAATTCGCGATACATACAAACTTACAGCTGATGTAGCAGAAGCTGCCTTGCTAAATGAAAGTTCAGAGTTGTTTTTTGAGAAAATAAGAATTTCTTCTGTGCGCTCTCCCCTATCTTTGGATGATTACAGCGAAGAGATTAAGAAAAAAGTAGATACCAGATCACTACTGTCGCTTTTTGAAGAAGGGGAAGAAAAAAACAATAGGACTAAAAAAAACGAACAAGAGCATGAACGTATTGTAAGCGAAATGTTCTACTCTGTGTTTTCTTCACCTCGAGCCAATAAAGATATTATTGAAGCATACAATAAATTCTTGCATGACGATGCTATCCCTATTGACGATAAGAGCATGTTCATTTCTGCGCTTATGCTCAATTTAATGCAACGGTTTGATATAAATAAAATATTGTTTCTTTTAGAAAGCTGTTCTCACAGCAACATGCATATTTCTATGCGTGCTATTATTTCGCTCACTCCAATACTTCAACAGTATCATAGCAGATTATATCTATACCCAGAGCTAATAAGCAGAATGGAGTTATTGTCAGACGAGAGTTATTTTAGAAGAAGACTCTTAATTGCTATCATTCAGTTCATTCAGTCTCGTGAAACTGAAAGAATAACAAAAAAACTTACAGAAGAGATTCTACCCGAAATGATGAAGCTAAGTCCTATTATTGGCAAGAAAATAAAAATGGACGAGTGGATGGGTGAAACTAACATGGACGATAAAAACCCTGAGTGGCAAAACATTCTTGACGATGCGGGCATAACAGATAAATTAGAAGAGTTTTCCAACCTGCAACTTGAAGGTGCAGATGTGTTTCATTCTACTTTTTCTAACCTAAAGTCTTACCCGTTCTTCAATGAAATGAGCAATTGGTTTCTACCCTTCAATTTAGAGCAATCGCACCTACAAAGCTTCACTTCTGAAAATGTAGAAAACAAAGGTATTATAAAATCAATTACAAACTCAACATTCATTTGCAACTCCGATAAATATTCATTTTGCTTTAGCATAATGATGATGCCCGAAGAATATCGCAAAATGATGAGTTCGCAACTTGGCGCAGAAAGCGAGCAATTGAAAAGTCTGCAAGACGAAGAAATGGCAATTAATCCTTATAAAGAAGAGGAGGCGGTTTGCAAGCAGTATGTACAAGATTTATACAGGTTTTTTAAAGTATATCCTCGCAGATCTGATTTTACAGATATTTTTGCGTTCCCACTCAACTTTCATGAAATTAAAGCTATTTCTCCCATTGTATCTCTTCCAAAAAACCTTGAAAAGATAGCGCTTTATTATTTCGAGAAAAACCACCTTTCTGAAGCTCTTAGTGCTTATGAAATGTTATCGGAAGTAGACACTTCAAACTCTGAGGTGTGGGAGAAAATTGGATATTGCAAACAACAACTTGCCAATATAGATGGAGCAGTAAAAGCTTATCTGCACGCAGAACTTATCGACTCAAACAACACTTGGGTGTTGAGGCGCATAGCCCAATGCTATCGTTTACTAAAGCAACCCAAAGATGCACTACAATATTATAAAAAACTAGAAAGATTGCATCCTGACGATTTAAATGTTCAACTCAATATTGGACACTGTTTTCTTGAGTTAAAGGAGTATGAAGAGGCTTTGAAGAACTACTTTAAGGTTGAATGGATAGATGATACCAATACAAGAGTATGGCGCTCTATAGCGTGGTGCTCGTTCTTATCACACAAGTTTGATGTTTCTCAACGATACTACCAGAAGATACTTCAAAACAATCCCACTTCTCACGACTTGCTAAATGCAGGACACGTAGAGCTTGCGCTTGGAAATATAAAAGAGGCTATGAAGTATTACTCTGAAACCATTAAGAAGATAAAAAATATAAAATCATTTAAAGCTCTTCTTAGAGGAGATTTAAAAGAGTTGGAATTAGCAGGAGTAGATTTAAAAATTATTCCTGCATTGCTTGATAAAATAGAGTACGACTTAGTATAAGATATTTTACTGATAGAGTTTATGAGTTGTAATATACTCATAGACTCCATGAGGTAGAAACGAAGGGATATTTTTACCCTCACTTATGCTTGTGCGTATAAAAGTAGAAGATATTTGCAAAATAGGCGCGTTGCAAGACTGCACATTATTGCTATACTGCTGGTCAATAATGATTTCTTCTCCTAATCGCGGATAAATTAAAATCATATTTTCTGCTCTTATTCTTTCAAAGTCTTTCCACAAGTGAAAGCTGCTCCAATTATCAGCACCTATAATTAGAGTGAAATCCAAATTAGGGTAATCTGCTTTTAATCTATCAAGTGTATCTATAGTATAGGAAGGTTTTGGCATAGAAAACTCAATGTCAGAAACTTTTAGCTTCTCCATCCCCCTCACAGCTATTTTGCACATTTCCAAACGCGTTTGCTCGTTAGCCAATCCATTAGCCTCTTTTAAAGGATTGTGTGGTGTAACCACAAACCAAACCTCGTCTATATAAGTAAACTCAGTTATGTAATTGGCCAACATTACATGACCAATATGAATAGGATTGTATGAACCTGAAAATATGCCTACTTGCTTTCTTGTAATATCTTTTTTACTCATCAGTTTTGAAAAAATAAAAGTCGATGCTCATAATACAGAGTACATCGACTTATATATTTAATGTTTTATTTTATATGAGAAACTTATCGTTTATTGAACAATGATATAACCCACAGCAAAATTATTGCTCCTATTGTGGCAGTTACCAGATTTCCCCAAATATTAGTTGCAGGCCCAAAACCTAAAAGACTAAAAACCTTGCTGCCAATAAAAGATCCAATTACCCCTACTACAAGGTTCACTATAACTCCAAAGCCTCCACCTCTCATTAATTTACCAGCTACAAAACCAGCTACTATACCGATTATTATAAACCATAAAAACCCCATAAAATATTTATTTAATAATTAATAATAGAAACTATTTATTTTATAAATAGTTTCGCTGTTGCTATATTAACAGTTGATAGACTTTTTTGTTTATGTAGCAACCTTTAATTACATGCTCTATTAGCTCATTCTACTTTTGTAATCTTGGTAGTCAAACTTACGATAGATAACAAGCTCATTGTCCGCTGTCCATAATGCTAATGAAGGATGCGACACACCATTAAACATCGTGGTTTTTACAATAGTGTAATGAATCATATCTTCAAACACAATCTTATCGCCCACCCTCAAAGGCTCGTCGAAAGACCAATCACCAATAAAATCACCACTCAAACAGCTACTGCCTCCCATTCTATAAGTAGGTTTGCCTGCTACAGGTTCTTGATAAGCCCCTCTTATACGAGGTTTGTAAGGCATTTCTAAACAGTCGGGCATATGACATGCAAACGAAACATTGAGCATGGCAGTTTGCACATTGTCATTCACAACAATATCATTTACAGTAGCAACGAGCACCCCTGTTTGCCAAGCAAAAGCACTACCTGGCTCCATTATAATATTGAGATGTGGATAACGCCCTTTCAGTGATTTAAGAAGAGATATAAGATGTTCTGTATTATAATTTTTCTCTGTCATCAAGTGCCCACCACCTAAGTTGAGCCACTCAATATCTTTAAATAGATGGCCAAACTTCTCTTCTACTACTTCAAGCGTTTTTTCTAAATCATATGAATTGTTTTCGCATAAATTATGTAAGTGTAACCCCGAAACTCCTTTGGGTAGCTTATCGCCTATAAGAGCATGTGTAACACCTAAACGAGAGCCTGGTGTGCTTGGATTATACAAATCTGTATCTACAACAGAATACTCTGGATTAATGCGCAGACCACACTTAATGTCTTTGCCTGACTTAACTACTTGTGGATAAAAACGCTCAAATTGAGACAAGGAGTTAAATGTAATATGACTACTATATTCAAGGAAAACAGGAAACTCTTCATCAGAATACGATGGAGCATAAGTATGAGCAAGACTCCCCATTTCTTCATAAGCCAATTGCGCTTCGCTTACAGAACTTGCTGTTGACTCGCCAATGTATTCACGAATAATAGGAAAAGATTTCCACAATGCAAAAGCTTTAAAAGCTAATATAATATTTACATTGGCTTGATCCTTAACACTTTTAATTAACTGCAAATTATTTCTGAGTAGTCTCTCCTCCATTACATAACAAGGAGATGGTATTTTATTTATATCTATCATTACTAGTCTATTATTAATATGTTATTACAAAACAAAGATAGGTCTTTAAAACATCTACGTAAAACTTCAAGGTTAAAAAATTAAATGAAGGAACATCCTTTTTCTTGATACTGAACCTACTTATCTTTTTCCACACTTGTTTATAGCCAAAAAAACCTGCTTTATAAAAAGCAGGTTCTTTTAATTCTTTAGAGTTAAGTGCATTAAAATCACCTATTACTCATCTGAAGGTATTAGTTTATGCTTCTGCTTCTGCTTCTACAGCCAAAGGCATAACTGATACATAAGATTTATTGTTGCGTTTTCTACGGAAAACAACTTCTCCATCAATCAAAGCATATAGCGTGTGATCTTTACCAATTCCTACGTTTTCACCTGGATGGTGAGCAGTTCCTCGTTGACGAATAATGATATTGCCAGCTCTTACTGCTTCTCCACCAAAAATTTTAACGCCTAATCGTTTACTATGCGATTCGCGTCCGTTTTTCGAGCTTCCGACTCCTTTTTTATGTGCCATTTTCTTCTGATTTTACTGATTAAGAAATAATGTCTTTCACTAATACTCGTGAAAACTGCTGACGATGACCGTTCAACTTGCGATAACCTTTTCTTCTTTTCTTTTTGAAAACAAGAACTTTATCACCTTTTACATGAGAAAGTACTTCTACTACTACTTTTGCGCCTTCTACTGTAGGAGCTCCGATAGTAATTTCACCACCGTTTTCTATTAGTAATACTTTTTCAAATTCCACTGTGTCGCCTTCATTGGCGTTTATTCTGTGGACAAATAATTTTTGGTCTTTTTGTACTTTAAACTGTTGACCTTGAATATCTACTATTA
>CAZBVD010000002.1:0-16814 GCA_964495235.1 uncultured Dysgonomonadaceae bacterium
ATATCCTGGCACATCTTCCAAAAAACTATAGCTTTGGTCTTCGTAATTCATTTTGCAGCAGAAGTGCGATAGCCCATTTGACACAATAAGGTAATCGACCCTTAAAACAATGTTGTATCTCACTATTTGATCAAACACCTGTTGGTTTATTTCTAACTCTGGTCTTTTATACTCTACTATAACCAATGGCTTTAGCTGGTTGTTGTAAACAACTGTGTCGCATCTACGCGTCATGTTGTTTAGCTTTATAATAGCCTCATTTTCCATAAGAGAAAGCGGATAGCCTTTATGATTGATGAGATAGTTGAGAAAACTTTGCCTTACCCATTCTTCAGGAGTGAGCATAAGATATTTCTTTCTTATTTGATCAAAAATAAGAAGTTCTTCCCCGGTTTTCTTTAATTTTGGATGGAATATAGGCAAGTTTAATTGCAACATATTGTATCTTTGTTTAAATAATAGTATCCTGAAACAGGATGAATGACAAAAATAAAGTATTTATGAGAACCAAACAAGATATAGTAGAGAATTGGTTGCCTCGCTATACAAAAAGAAAACTAGAAGATTTTACAAAACATATTTTACTGACAAATTTTCAGAAGTATGTTGAAATATTTGCAGAACATTTTAATGTTCCAATATTAGGATTGGATGGAAATATGCCAAATGCTGCATCAAACGGAATAACAATTATAAACTTTGGAATGGGAAGTGCAAATGCGGCAACAATTATGGACTTGCTAAGTGCTGTAAGCCCCGAAGCCGTTTTGTTTTTAGGAAAATGTGGAGGGTTGAAAGATGACAATAAATTGGGAGACTACATACTTCCTATTGCTGCCATTAGAGGTGAAGGAACCTCAAACGACTATCTGCCACCCGAAGTGCCATCGCTGCCTGCATTTAGCCTGCTACGTGCTGTATCGTCTAATATTAGAGACTTTGGCAGAGACTATTGGACCGGAACAGTATATACAACCAATAGGCGAGTTTGGGAATATGATGATGAGTTTAAAAATTACTTACGCAAAATACGCACCATGGCAGTGGATATGGAGACAGCTACTTTGCTTACTTGTGGTTTTGCAAATCGTATACCCACAGGGGCATTGTTACTGATATCAGATCAACCCATGATTTCATCGGGGGTAAAAACTGACAAGAGCGACCAAGAGATTACAGATTCATTTGTTGGAGAACATGTGAAAATTGGAATCAAATCACTCTCAACTCTTATTAAAGGAGGATCTACTGTAAAACATTTACGTTTTGATTGGTAGTAAACAACTGCGTTTTATAAAAGTATTATACTGATTTTATGGCAAAATTTACTTCATATAGTTTAGTACGCGACGATATACTTAAAAAGTCGTTTAAACCAATATATCTATTCATGGGAGAAGAATCATTTTTTATTGATGATTTAACCGATATGATGGATAAAATGATTTTGTCTGAAACGGAGCGAGATTTCAATCATAGTGTTTTTTATGGAGTAGACTCCGATGTGCGAACTATAATATCCACTTGTCAGCGCTATCCAATGATGTCTGATTATCAGGTTGTAATAGTGAAGGAAGCTCAGAGACTCGATAATTTTGAACTGTTGGAACTCTACGCTAAGAACCCTCTTAAAAGTACAATCTTAATTATCAATTACAAACACGGCACAGTTGATGGTCGCAAGGCTGTGGTGAAAGCAATTGACAAGGTGGGTGTTATATTTGAATCGAAAAGGCTTTACGAAAACCAAATCCCAGCATTTATCACTTCATATTACCGTGATAGGGGTTTTCAGATTGATAATAAGTCAACTCAGATGTTGGTGGATTATGTGGGCAACGATTTAAGTAAGTTGGTGAGAGAGCTTGAAAAGCTTCAAGTGGTGCTGTCTGGCAAACAACCAAGAATAACCGCAGAGGTTATAGAGGAAAACATAGGTATTAGCAAGGATTACAACAATTTTGAATTGATAAAAGCTATAGCTAATAAAGATAGGGCAAAAGCATTTAGAATTGTAGATTACTTTGATAAGGATCAAAAGACCAACCCATTGGTAATGACTTTGAACTCCTTTATTTATTACTTCAACAACTTAGTTGAGTGTTTTTGGCTACCCAACAAATCTGAGCAAAATGTAATGAAAGCGCTTAACTTTAGAAGTACGTTTATGACACAAGATTATATGGCAGGACTGAAAAACTATACCGTGAATGAGGTGTTGGAAATAATATCGCAATTGAGAACTTTTGATGCAAGATCAAAAGGTATTGATAATCCACCTCTTACAACCAATGGAGAGCTTTTGAAGGAGTTGGTAGCTAAGATAATGCTGTAAAGTAATGGTAAATTATTAATGTTCTCATTTTTGCCGCTCTCGCGGGATTTTATTTGCAAACCGCTTGTCTAGTGAAATAAATATCAGAGATTTTAACGCTATGCTCTATTCCACGGGCTGAATCTCGCGAAGCGAACTTGTTCTGTTGGCGTGGATATTCATCCGTGCCGAATATCAAAACCACCTGCATTTGCAACCAAACGCGTCACCAGCCACCTAAAGGGGACTTTGGAGAGTATAAGAAACAATGTTAGTAATGTTGGTTGAATATTTTACACACTCGTTTGCTGATATTTATATGCGTGCCCTGTGAAATTGGATTTATTATTTAATCAGGACCTGCACCATGAAATCTAATTTATTTCATTAGGTGTGCCGCAAAACATTGATAGCTAAGTTCTGAAGGGGTGAGAGATTCAAAGTAACATGTATTTTAAACTCTAGAGTGGCGATGTTCATGCAATTTATTTGTGCACTATCCCTCCAACAACGAAGTGGTTAAACATGAATATCCCTCTGGTTTGCTAGAGCATGCGCCGATACATAACGGAAAGGAGGCAATGGTCTAACGTTTGCAAAGCGATAAAACAGACAATCAATTTAATCAATATAGGTAAGTATTCAAAGCCGTTGCATGCAACGGCTCTACAGTTAGGGTATCTAGGTCATTAATAATCACAACCCTTGACAGTTAATCATTGCTTGCCTGTTATCCAGTTAACAATCTCATCACTCATTGGGCTCACTTTGGGGGCTAAAGTATCTACCAGTTTTCCATCTTCATCAATAAGATATTTCTGAAAATTCCAAGTAACCTTAGAGTCTTTAACTCCATTCTTTTTCTTTTGTGTAAGCCATTGATAAATAGGAGACTGGTCTTTTCCTTTTGTGCTTACTTTATCCATCATTTTAAAAGTAACGCCATAGTTTTTAGTGCAAAAAGCTTGTATTTCAGACCTACTACCAGGCTCTTGATTCATGAAATTGTTGGCTGGAAATCCTATAATAGTAAATCCTTTGTCTTTATACTTATCGTACAATTCTTGTAGTTGTTCGTATTGAGGAGTGAATCCGCATTTTGATGCTGTATTCACAATTAAAACTTTCTTTCCTTTCAAAGTAGACATATCGAACATCTCGCCATTGATATCTTTGACTTTAAACTGATGTATTGAATTAGTTTGGGCTTGTATCATAATTAGAGAAATTGCTAGAAAACTGAATAGAACTATATATCGTTTCATAGGTAAATAGGGTTATTAAATTTATAAATAGTTTCTTTGAATTCTTCACTGAAACTAGAAAAGGTGACCATCTGATATAGACACATATATAATAACATTATAGATGCTAATAGTGTTCATTTGCACTAAATATATTTATTAGAAGGTATATCAAATCTGCTAAATATGCCTCAATCTCTTGTTTGTAAGTTAATTAGAAGATTATTAATCCTCTCAGAATTGAAGATATACAAATGTGTGTACATCTGTATAGCAATATCGCACTGTAGGAGAGTTAAGCAACAAATAGATCAAAAACTAAACATAAGGCATAAAATCATTCTCTAATTATAGGCCTTAAATACGCTATTATATAAATAAAACTATAGTTAACAGTTCTATTTTGCATACATTTGTTGTTTTGAGTAACATTAATAGCAACATAATTAACAAGAGTAGCAATACATTTGTGTTTAAACATTTGTATTGCGTAGCCCATTCATTTGTGAACGCATAGTGTTAACATCTAGGTTGCACCCTAGATACAAACTGTATGTATGCCTTTATGAGTGCTTTATAATATATATATAAACCTTTACATAACTTTTTGGATAGGATAGGGCCCTGATTCATCTGCAAACTGTTAATTATGCTGCCTTTCATTTGGCTAAAGTGCTTATTATCATATGATAATAGTATTTATATAAAGTAGTAGTACGAGTATAATTGTCGAGGGTGTACAACTGTTGTCTTGAATAAGATACATTTGTGTATTATCTGTTTACTTTTCTACATAACAAATGTAACTAACAATTGTTTTCTTTTGTAATTTATCTTTAGTACATTTGTGTATTACATTTGTGTAAGTATTGTGTTATGTATTTTAAACATCTCCTTTTATGAAAGACAGAATCAAGAAAATAATAGATGAAGAGGGCTTATCAGCCGCAAGGTTCGCAGATCGGCTTCAAATTAACAGAGCTGTAGTTTCTCATATTTTAAATGGAAGGAATAATCCAAGCTTAGATGTTGTGACGAAAATTCTATCGGAAATGAATTATATAAATTCAGAGTGGTTATTGAGTGGTGTTGGTTCTATGTATAAAGATGGATATGCTCCCACAGATGAAAATGAGCGAGATATATTCGCTACAGAGGCCATAAACACAGAGAATGATACAGATGAAGACAAATATGCCAAGGAAAACAGCTCTAAGAACACTCATAATGCTGATAACCCTGTTGTAAATCAGGCTATTCCGCCTAGTTCTGTGAATAGAAGAAAAGTGAGGCAGATAATTATATATTATACCGATAACACATTTGAAACCTTTACACCCCATTGATTTTCTTTTTGTAACTTTGTAATCGATTTATACAAGAGCAAATTGACTTATAAAAATTACAATATTAGAAACGGATGAAGAAACAAAAATTAGATTTTATAATAACTTCAAATGAAGCTTTAAATGAACAGACTTTCTTATTGAAGGTTTCTCCAAAAAATGGCGAGCCTATTCAAGAAGTTGATCCTGGTCAGTTTGTTCAGATTTTAATTCACGACTCATCTGCACTTTTCTTGCGACGTCCTATCTCTATTAATTATATAGATAAAGAAGCTAATGAAATGTGGCTTTTGATTCAAAGAGTTGGTAAAGGAACAGAGAAGATAACAGAAATGACGGTGGGTGAAGAGTTGAACCTACTATTTCCATTAGGCAATAAGTTTTCTATACCCCAAGTAGATGAAAGAGTGTTGCTTATTGGTGGAGGCGTTGGCACAGCTCCATTACTTTTTTTAGGCAAGTGTTTACAAGAACAAGGTCTAAAACCTGAGTTTTTATTGGGTGGAAGATCTGCTAAAGACATTACTCAGCTTGAGGACTTTAAGAAGATTGGCACTGTACATGCTACTACAGAAGATGGTAGTATGGATGTGAAAGGGCTGGTTACTAACCACCCTGTTTTGAAAGAAAAAAATATTGATAGAATATATACTTGCGGCCCTAAACCTATGATGATAGCTATTGCCAAGTATGCAACGGAGAATAAAATAGACTGCGAGGCATCGTTAGAAAACCACATGCCATGTGGTTTTGGTGTATGTCTCTGTTGCGTTGAAAAAACAAAAGAGCGAGGCAATGTTTGTGTTTGTACTGAAGGTCCGGTTTTTAATATTAATGAACTACAATGGATAGATTAAAGATAAATATAGGAGAGCTGGAGTTGAAAAACCCAGTAATGACTGCTTCAGGTACTTTTGGATATGGAACAGAGTATACAGATTTTATTGATTTAAGCCGTTTAGGGGGCATTGTTGTGAAAGGCACTACATTGGAGCCGAGACAAGGGAACGACTATCCTCGCATGGCTGAGACGCCTTCTGGCATGCTTAATGCTGTGGGATTACAAAACAAAGGTGTGCACTATTTTGTATCAGACATTTATCCAATAATAAAAAAGTACGATACTAATATCATTGTAAATGTATCTGGTTCTACTTTAGAAGATTATGTGGCATGTACAGAAGCTCTGGTGGGATTAGATAAAATTCCAGCTATTGAGCTCAATGTATCGTGCCCTAATGTAAAAGAAGGTGGCATGGCATTTGGAACATCGTGTGTGTCGGCAGCTCAAGTGGTAAAAGCAGTGAGGAAGGTTTATGACAAAACACTAATTGTGAAGCTATCGCCCAATGTTACCGATATTGCAGAAATAGCTTTAGCCGTAGAGGCTGAAGGAGCAGACAGTGTTTCGCTTGTGAATACATTTTTAGGAATGTCCATAGACGCTGAGAAACGCAAACCAAGGCTGTCTACCATTACTGGTGGTCTTTCGGGCCCTTGCATCAAGCCCATAGCATTGCGAATGGTGTGGCAGGTATATAATGCTGTGAAGATACCTGTTATTGGTATGGGAGGTATAAGTAATTGGCAAGATGCAATAGAGTTTATTCTTGCCGGATCTTCAGCTATTCAGATAGGAACATACAATTTTATCAATCCTACTGTAAGTATAGAGGTTGTGGATGGTATTCTGGAATATATGGATAGGCATAATATTGATTCTATTAATGATTTAGTTGGTAAGCTAGAGTGTTAAGAACCTTTTGTCGCAAATAAATTAATTTTGCTTCTTAATTGTTTTGCTTTAAATGCAAATAGAAGCATTTTGCATGATGAATTGTTATTTATTTTGACAAAATGAAAAAACACACTACTTTTGTCAATCTAAAAAACAAAATAACAGAATTTTTAATATGTCAAAACTAACTATCCCAAAAGGTTATTTTCCAATAATCGATTTAAAGCAAACAGAGCTTGGTATAAAGAACATAAAAGATTTTTTTCAATCTAATCTCTCTTCTGAGTTACGCTTAAGAAGAGTAACCGCTCCACTTTTTGTTGAAAAAGGTACAGGTATTAATGATGACCTTACTGGCGTAGAACGTGCTGTTCAGTTTCCGATAAAGGATATGGACAATATTAGCGCTGAAATAGTTCACTCTTTAGCAAAATGGAAAAGACTGACATTGGCTGAATACAAAATAGAGAAGGGATATGGCATTTACACAGATATGAATGCTATACGCGCTGATGAAGAGTTGGGAAATATGCACTCTTTATATGTAGATCAGTGGGATTGGGAGTTGGTTGTGGATGATTCGGAACGCACAGTGGGCTTTCTGAAAGAGATTGTTACTAGAATATACGATGCCATGTTGCGAACAGAGTTCATGGTATATGAGCTGTTTCCCGCAATAAAACCTATATTGCCAAAAAACATCACCTTTATTCATGCCGAAGAACTGTTGCAAAAATATCCTACATTAACACCTAAAGAGCGTGAAGACGCAGTTTGCAAAGAGTTTGGTGCAGTATTTATAATAGGAATTGGAGCAAACTTATCAAATGGCGAGCCGCATGACTTACGTTCACCAGACTATGACGACTGGACAACTGTGAATGAAGAGAACAGTGTAGGACTAAATGGAGACCTGCTTCTTTGGAATAGTGTGCTCGATTGTAGCATGGAGCTGTCATCGATGGGTATTAGAGTTGACAAAGCAGCATTGCTAAAACAACTGGATCTTAAAAATGCGAATGATAAACTATCTCTCTATTTTCACAGTAAATTAGTGAATGATGAACTTCCTCTATCTATTGGAGGAGGTATTGGTCAGTCTCGCTTATGTATGTTCTATTTGCGGAAAGCGCACATTGGGGAGATACAATCTAGTATATGGCCAAAGGAAATGCGTGTAACTGCTCGCAAAAATAATATTCACTTAATATAATATGCCTTCATTATTATACTTGATATATCATGGATGTAATAATTGAAAATAATTGGAAAGAGAAAATGAAAGATGAGTTTGAAAACTTGTATTTCAAAACACTCACCAATTTTATTCAAAATGAATATAACACACAAGAAATATTTCCTCCTGTAAATTTAATTTTCAATGCATTTAATAAATGTCCTTTCAACGAAGTGAAAGTTGTTATCATTGGTCAGGATCCTTATCACAATATTGGTCAAGCAAATGGGTTGGCTTTTTCGGTAAATGAAGGAGTGAAAATTCCACCCTCACTGGTAAATATATATAAGGAAATAAGGGACGATATGGGTAAATCCATCCCAAAATCAGGAAATTTGGAACGATGGAGCCAACAAGGCGTGCTACTTTTAAATGCAACTCTTACTGTGAGGGCTCATAGCCCCGGATCGCATCAAGGAAAAGGATGGGAGCAATTTACAGATGCTGTAATAGGCACATTATCAAAAGAATGCAGCAATCTAGTTTTTATACTTTGGGGAAATTATGCGCAACAGAAAGGCCGAAACATTGATGCGAATAAGCACCTGGTGCTTAAATCAGCCCATCCTTCGCCACTTTCTGCCCATAGAGGTTTCTTTGGGAACAAGCATTTTAGCAAAACAAACGATTATTTGATTGAGCACAGTAAAACACCTATAGATTGGTAATAATTTCAACTTTAAAAGAAGTCTGTTTTCATATAGACAGAAATAAAAAAGCGATTCCAAATTTAATTTGGAATCGCTTTTTTGTATATTATAATTCTAAACGTAAGTTTATCTATTTAAGTTTACCCAACGCTACCTTCTAAACTTATTTGAAGTAGTTTTTGAGCTTCAACAGCAAATTCCATAGGTAGTTTATTTACTACCTCTTTCACGTAGCCATTTACAATAAGGCCCACTGCCTCTTCGGGGCCTAAACCTCTTTGATTGCAATAGAATACTTGATCTTCGCTAATTTTTGAAGTTGTTGCTTCATGTTCTAGCATTGCCGTTGGATTTTGGATATCAGTATAAGGATATGTGTGAGCTCCACAATGATCGGTAAGCAATAAACTATCGCACTGCGAGTGATTACGGGCATTCTCAGCTTTCTTTGATATTTTTACTAATCCTCTGTAAGTGTTTTGGCTATTACCTCCCGATATACCTTTACTTACAATACGGCTTCTTGTGTTTTTACCAAGATGAATCATTTTTGTACCTGTATCGGCTTGTTGCCAGTTGTTTGTAACAGCTACAGAGTAAAACTCACCTACAGATCCGTCGCCTGCAAGTATACACGATGGATATTTCCAAGTGATGGCTGAACCTGTTTCTACTTGCGTCCACGATATTTTGGAGTTTACTCCCTTACATATTCCACGTTTTGTAACGAAGTTGAATACCCCTCCCACGCCATCTTTATTGCCTGGATACCAGTTTTGTACTGTAGAGTACTTCACTTCTGCATTATCTAATGCTATGATTTCAACAATTGCTGCGTGCAATTGATTTTCCTCGCGCATAGGGGCCGTACAGCCTTCTAGATAGCTTACATATGAATCGTCGTCGGCAATAATAAGTGTGCGTTCAAACTGCCCTGTATTGGCTGCATTTATTCGGAAATAGGTTGACAGTTCCATTGGACAGCGCACACCTTTTGGGATATATACAAAAGAGCCATCGCTAAACACTGCACTATTGAGTGCTGCATAGAAATTGTCTTTATATGGAACTACTGTTCCTAAATATTTTTTCACCAAATCGGGGTGATGCTTTACAGCATCGCTAAACGAACTAAAGATAACTCCTTTTTCGGCTAAAACTTCTGAGAAGGTAGTTTTAACTGATACACTATCCATAACAGCGTCTACAGCTACTCCTGTCAACTGATTTTTCTCATCTAAAGGAATTCCTAATCTTTCGAAGGTTTTAAGAAGTTCTGGATCAATTTCGTCTGAACCATCTTTCTTTTGGCGTGGATCGGCATAGTATATAACCTCTTGAAAATCTATTTCAGGAATTTCTAAATGTGCCCATTCGGGTTGTTTTATTGTCAACCAATGTCTGTAAGCTTTTAAACGATACTCTAGCAACCACTCTGGTTCTTCTTTTTTTGAAGAAATAAGCCTGATTACATCTTCATTGAGACCTTTAGCTATAAACTGGGTATCAACATCGGTAACAAATCCATATTTATAATCGGATGATGTTATATCGTCCAATATTTTATCTTGATCTAATTCTTGCATACTATTTTGATTTTATGTAGTGTACTCACCATTATTTTATAATGTGGGTGAATATGGTTTTTATAATAACAGCACTAATAACAGCAATGTTGGGTGTTTTGTTTATTTTGAAATCAAACTTCACAAAAATAAGCACTATTTTTATTATCTGTGAAATATACTAGCAGCTCATAACTTTATGTGTATAAGCAAACTCTGTTTTCAAAGTAAACTACTTAATCCTCTTTCCTATTATACTTTCGGGTATAATAATTGATTTAATGTCTTCGTAAGGTATTGTTACCTCAATTGGACCCATGGAGTAAGGAGCTATTTCGTATTGATTGTAAACATAGTGTACTCCCACATCATTTATCCAAAAGTTGTTGTTTGGTGCAATGTCATTTATATCGAAAAAGCCTTTGTTGAGCAACTCTTCTGGAGTATCTACCCCATGTTCAATCATTAAATTATCAATAATTTTTGCGGTTAGAGTGTGATGATAGTTGGGAACAAATATATCTTCCTCTGTAATTGTTGTCAAATTATTTAAGTCTATTGTATAATACAATACTTGTAACGATCCGTGTGCTCCACCAGTATATGTAGCATGGCTTACAGAGTAACTCAAAGTGTTTTCATCTTCAAATAACACCTCATTACTCTTTTGCAGTTGATACCAGTACCAAGAGGGCTGATTGTCTCCTTCAAGATGTCCTATGTCTTCGTAATATTGATTGCCAAGCTCTCTATACTCTTGGGTATACTCTTCTAAGTATATATTTAAAGCATCTTTTGGAAGAAGAGGGCCGTAAGAAGTATCGTTGAAGAAGGTGCCGTTGAATATTTCTTGTAGTCTTGCTAGGTTTTCTTTACTTTTAAAGCTTTTGGGATAGGTGTAATTTATCTCTACATCAGCAAATGGCTTAGTAGTATCGTTGTCTGCAAACAGATAAATCTTTTCATCTATTGAAAGATTGTCAAACTTAGCTTTATTGCTTTTATTGCTACACGATATTGCAAATAAACCTGCAAGTACTATTGATAAAAAAACAACGAATATATTCTTTCTCATAATCTAAATCTTTTCTTATTGAGTAATTTGTTTAACAGCACCAAGATGAGGATAGAATTCTACTTTGATGGGTTGTTTTCTCATATCAAACATTTGTTTGGTTAATACATCTTGTGAACCGTATTGCACAACATCTACTTCGGTATTTAATAAAGTTTTGTTTTGATAACTAACTATTAGTTGTGCTTTGCTGGGGATATTGTAAATAACACCTTCCGAAAATTTTTTCTCTAATCTACGCTGATCTCTTTCTGAAAGTTCTATTTCTGGTTGTGGGGTTTTATTAATTAAGCTAAGATAAATTGGCTCGCCAGCTAAATCGTCAGCATCAACCATTCCAAGTTTTTCGGAAAAGCGAAAATGAACTTCTCTATCAATATCTTCTAAACCTGGAATTATAGAAACTATTGAAGTGCTATATTCAGTTTTTACATTTCCAGCAAACAGTTCAACCAATGCTTTCTCTTGCATATTTATTTGGTCAATGACCAATTGATAGGCTTGTCCATCAGGAGGCATATTCTCGGCTTGGCCAGTAAGAATGTCAGTGCGGCTTAGCCTTAATGTAAATATTTGTTTAGCTATTAGCTCAGCTTGTTTTGCACGAGAACCTGCAAGGAGTATCTCCTCTGTAAGTAATGTGCGAGCATCAACATTTGGCGAAGCTTCAACTGCTTTTGCTGTAGTAGAAGTTTTTTCAATTATTGGTGCATCGTGATTGATGGAGCAAATTAATCCCTCTTTAGTTAAGTAAACAAATGGCTCAACCGAATTGGATTTGAACTCAATAAGATATGAGTTGTGTTTATTTGGAACACCAATATTTTGAACACTTATTTCTTCAAGATTGTAAACTACTTTGTCTTCGACAATAGGATTATCTATGTTGAGATATTGCTTTGCATATTGATAATACTCGCCTCTTTTGTGAGTTGTTTTGGCTATTTTTAGCTCAAAATCGAGTTGTGTTAGTGGCAAATTATATACTACTCCATATTTATTACTTTCTAAGGCATTGTGCCTAATAGGCATTTGAGCTTTAAGCGATGCTGCTAGTAAAAGTAAAGCAATTGCAATAATCTTTATTTTTGTGTTCATATTATTAGTTGTGATTGTAATTTAATACGCTGACTGAAATTGATGTAAGAAGTTTACATCGTTTTCAAAAAACAAACGAATATCGTTTATCTGATATTTAAGCATAGCTATACGTTCAATCCCCATGCCAAAGGCATAACCTGAATATATACTGCTATCGATGCCGCAATTCTCTAATACTGCAGGATCTACCATGCCACAACCCATTATTTCTACCCATCCTGTATATTTACATATATTACACCCTTTGCCCCCACAAATATGACACGAGATATCCATCTCAGCACTTGGCTCAGTAAAAGGGAAATAAGAGGGTCTTAGACGAATTTGTGTTTCACTGCCAAAAAACTCTTTTGTGAAGAATAGTAGTGCTTGTTTAAGGTCGGCAAATGAAACATCTTTATCAATATACAATCCTTCTACTTGATGAAATAGACAATGTGCTCTTGCCGATATAGCTTCGTTTCGGTATACACGTCCAGGACAAGTTATACGAATGGGGGGTTGCGTTTTTTGCATAACGCGAGTTTGAACAGAAGAGGTGTGAGTGCGCAAAACAATTTCAGGATTATTCTGAATAAAAAAGGTGTCTTGCATATCGCGTGCTGGATGGTCGTCTGCAAAATTCAACGATGAGAAAACATGCCAATCATCCTCAATTTCAGGACCATCTGCAATAGAAAAGCCCAGTCTGTTGAATATGCTGCAAATCTCTTCTTTAACCAATGATATGGGGTGACGTGAACCTAAAGCTATGGGATAGGATGTGCGCGATAAATCATAGTCGGTACTCTGTTCAAGAGAGCTGTCTAGCTCTTTCTTCAGTTCATTTATTCTATCTTGAAATGCCTTTTTTAGCACGTTTAGTTTTTTACCTACTTCTTTTTTCTGCTCTGGCGGTACATCTCTAAATTCACTCATAAGTGAATTAATGATTCCTTTTTTGCTTAAATACTTAATACGGAGTGCTTCGTACTCCTCGGGGTTGTTTGCTTTCAGATTGTCTACTTCGGAAAGTAACCTAATTATTTTATCAATCATTCTTTGTTTTTGCTTTTCTTTAGTTTGATATTTTAATTACAAAATTACACTTTTCTGTGCTATTTGCCACATTTAAATTTAAAAGAATTGATAATTATATAGTCAAGGCTCTTTTTTGGTTGAGAAAGTAATCGTAAATTTGCTTTTTAGCTTTCACAAACGGGAATATGCATAGAATTATAACATAGCAATATGATTACTCAAATACAAGAATATATAAAACATCACAAACTTTTTTCAAAGCAAAGCAAGGTGCTCATTGGTTTGAGTGGTGGTCCAGACTCAATGGTACTGATTCATGCTTTAGTGCAATTGGGCTATAATTGTATTGCAGCGCACTGCAACTTTCATTTACGGGGCGATGATTCTAATAAAGATGCTGCATTTGTAAGCAAATGGTGTAAAGAGAATGATATACCGCTATTCGTAATTGAGTTTGATACAAATGAGTATGCTGCCACTAATAAAATATCTATAGAGATGGCTGCAAGGGAGCTCCGCTACAATTGGTTTGAGAAATTGAGGGAGGAACAAAATGCCCATGTTATTGGTATAGCGCATCATAAAGACGATTCGGTGGAAACTATTCTCATTAATTTAATTAGAGGTACAGGAATAAAAGGACTCACTGGGATACCTATTGTGAATAAACACATTGTGCGTCCTTTGCTAGCTGTTTCGCGAAGCCAGATAATGGAGTATTTGGCTGTAAACAAAGTACCCTATGTAACAGACCACACCAACGAAGAGGAAATGTATACCCGAAATATACTAAGGCTGAAGGTGTTGCCAATATTTGAAAAGATAAATCCTTCTGTTAAAAACTCTATCCTCACCACTGCTAACAATCTTAAAGAAGCTGAAAAGATATATGATGGGTATATTAGTAATGCTATTGACACAGTTCTTAATGACAATTTAATAGATATAGAAAAGCTAAAACAGACCTACTCCCCTCAATCTGTGTTGTTTGAGATGCTGTCGCCAATGGGCTTCACCTCGTCTGTAATAGAAGATATTGCAAACAATCTTGACTCTATACCTGGAAAGATGTATCATGCAGAGAACTTCAGATTGCTTAAAGACAGAGAATACTTGGTGATTTCTGATAAACGGCTGGATAAAACAGAAGATAAAGGTAGGGAGTATCTTATTTATACTGATACTACGGAAAAGAACCTGCCTTTAAACTTAACATTTAAGATTGAAGAATATACTCCACAATTTAAAATTCAAAGAAACAAGGCTGTTTTGCATTGCGATATAAAAAAACTCATCTTTCCTTTAACATTGCGAAAATGGAGAGAAGGCGACTGGTTTGTTCCTTTTGGCATGGAAGGAAGAAAAAAGTTAAGCGATTTTTTTAGTGACAACAAATTTACTCTATTTCAAAAAGAAGAAACTTGGGTATTACTTTCTCAAAACAATATTGTGTGGATTGTTAATCATAGAGCCGACAATAGATTTAGAATAACTGATACTACAAAAACAGTTTACACCATCTGTTTGGATAAATAAAGTTAAAAACGTGTGTAGGTAAGTAATTAATCATTACTTTCATGCAACAAATAGACCTTTTGATTGTCTTATATTATATAGACAACATTAGTTAATTGAAAACTAGAAACTTATTGTTTAAAAATTAAAAACTATATACATTATGAAAACGAGCGTTGTTAAAGATGTGCTTTTGGTAGCCACCTTTGCCGGATTTGCCTATTTAGTAGTGCGTAACTATAAACAAAGAAAAATAAAAGAGAAAGAAGCACTTGAGTTTCTTCACTTTCAATTGTTTTAATTCTTTTTCTGACACTACATCAGAAATTTAGAGCACCATCTAGTCACTTGCCTACAACTTTTTTTACTACCTTTGTAGCTGATAAAAAAGTTGTAAATAATATTTCCAATGCTAACATTAAAAACAATTAACGATAATCCTCAAGCGATTATCGAAGGTTTACGTAAAAGAAACTTTGATGCAGAAAGCATCATAAAAGAGGCGTTGAGCCTTGATGAAAAAAGAAGGAATAGTCAAACCCAACTAGATAATATATTGGCTGAAGTGAACTCAACTTCAAAGCAAATTGGCATCTTCTTTAAGGAAGGGAAAAAAGAAGAAGCTGAAAAGCTACGTGCACAAGTTGCAAAGCTTAAAGAAGATTCTAAATCATTTGAGTTGGATTTAACTGATGCTGAAACAAAACTTCAAGACATTTTAGTTACTATTCCAAACGTTCCTCATAGTTCAGTGCCCCAAGGAAAAGGAGCTGAAGACAATCTTGTGGAACGTGAAGGGGGAGATATACCAAACTTGCCCAAAGATGCTCTTCCTCATTGGGACTTAGCAAAACAATATGATTTGATTGACTTTGAATTGGGTGTAAAGATAACTGGTGCTGGTTTTCCTGTATACAAAGGAAAAGGAGCTCGCTTGCAGCGTGCATTAATCAATTTCTTTTTAGACAATGCCCGCGATAATGGTTACACAGAAGTTCAACCCCCTTATTTAGTTAATGCAGAATCAGGCTTTGGTACAGGACAGTTACCAGATAAAGAGGGCCAAATGTATCATGCACAAATTGACGATTTGTACCTTATCCCCACAGCCGAAGTGCCTGTTACAAACATGTTCAGAGATGTAATAGTTGATAAAAAAGATTTTCCAATAAAAACCACTGCATACTCTGCTTGTTTTCGTCGCGAAGCTGGATCGTATGGTAAAGATGTGCGTGGATTGAACAGATTGCATCAGTTTGATAAGGTAGAGATTGTATGTGTTGAATCTCCTGAGAACTCTTACAATCGTCTCGACGAAATGGTTAGCTACGTACAAACATTAGTTGAAAAACTAGAACTACCATGGCGTATACTTCGCCTTTGTGGTGGAGATATGGGCTTTACATCTGCTCTTACTTTCGATTTCGAGGTGTATTCAGCAGCTCAAGACCGATGGTTAGAAGTGAGCTCTGTATCAAACTTTGAAAGCTACCAGTCTAATAGATTAAAGCTTCGTTATCGCGACGAGAATAAAAAAACGCAACTTTGCCACACCTTAAATGGTAGTGCATTGGCTTTGCCACGCATTTTGGCCGCATTGTTAGAGAACAATCAAACACCCGAAGGCATTAAAATTCCAAAAGTATTGGTGCCTTACACTGGCTTTGATATAATAGATTAGGTTTTATCTGATGCTATAGTGTTTTTGAATATTGCTAACAGATTACAATAATATAAAAACAGCCGCTATAAGTTTTTCAACTCTAGCGGCTGTTTTTATACAGTATAGATGATTCATGGAGTTCTATCTGTAGCATTTTGATAATGAGCAATGTGAAAAAGTAATTTCCACACAATAAATCGCAATTCTATATCCTTCTCGGCTAATCTAACCCCTACGATTCCATTTTTACAACATTATTTTCAAATCCACTTAGGTTTATTTGAGTTTTATGTCATGAAATTTAAATCCACGAAAAAGTTTTTGGAAATAATGAGGTAAATTTCAA
>CAZBVD010000002.1:16914-25040 GCA_964495235.1 uncultured Dysgonomonadaceae bacterium
GTCATGAAATTTAAATCCACGAAAAAGTTTTTGGAAATAATGAGGTAAATTTCAATTCCTATTAAGATTCCTTCACTTTTATGAAGTAAATCTTAGATAGTATATTTAGGCCATACAACGCAGCATCTGCACCATAGCCATTACTGCTGAACGGTGTTTATTGTTCTCGCGTGACTTTCCAAACAAATACTGTTTGCTCACCATAGTATCTTTGCATATTGTGCAAATCCACACAGTGCCAACAGGCTTCTCTTCTGTTCCACCATCTGGACCTGCTATTCCCGTAACGGCTATGGCACAATCAGTGCCAAAAGCATTAATAGCACCCTTTGCCATTTCCTCTACTACTTCTTGACTTACAGCACCATGACTGTTTAAAGTGGCTTCTTTTACATGTAGCAAGTTCATTTTTGCGCTATTAGCATAACTTACAATACCTCCTTTGAAATAGGCTGACGAACCGGCTGTATTAGTAAGCAAATGAGCAATATAACCTCCCGAACAACTCTCTGCAAGAGAGATTGTTAAATTCTTATCTTTTAAAGTGTTGCCTAGTATTTGTTCAAGCGGGTCATCAGATTCGGCCAAGAGATAGTCGCCTAAAAGTTCTTTTAGGTGATTAACCTGTTTATTCATTTCTTCTGTATGCTCATCGCCTTTTACAGAAAGGCGCAAACGAATAATTCCTCCTCCGGGCAAATAAGCCAATCCAAATCCAGCTGGAAGTTGTTCCTCAAAATTGTTTAGGTGCATTGCAAGACCCGATTCTGACACACCGTGAGTGTAGAATACCTGTTTTAAGAATCTTTTTGTTTGAAACTTTTTGGTAAGACGAGGTATAATCTCCTCAGTCATTGCCCAGCGCATTTCAAAAGGAACTCCGGGCATAGAAACAAGTATCTTACCATTCTTTTCGAACCAAAGAATGGGAGCAGTGCCAACTCTGTTTTGGATTACTGTGCTCTTATTGGGCACGAAAGCTTGATTGCGAGTTAATTCATTTATCTCAATATTTCTTTCTTTAAAAAGTGCTTCTATGTTTTCTAGTACTTCATTGTCGAAGACAAGCTCCTCATTAAAATACTCGCAAAGCGTGTTTTTTGTAATATCGTCTTTTGTTGGGCCATTTCCTCCAGTAAGCAATAAAATATCTGCTCTGCCAAATCCATCTTCAATTGCGGTGTAGATAGCCTGCTTTTGGTCTTTAATAGATGTAATGTAAACAACATCAAACCCTGCACCACTCATTTTTCTGGATATCCACGCCGAATTGGTGTCAATCACTTGTCCAATAAGTAATTCGTCGCCAATAGTTATAACTTCTATATTCATTTGCTTTGTTTTAAGTTGCAAATTACAAAATAAGTTGCTTAAAACTGAAATTATCAAACAATAATTTCATGTTTTAATAAAATGTTGTATCTTTGCATTCTGAAAATAATAAAAGCTCGTACAGCAAAATATAATCTTTATAAAGACTTAGAAAAATGAAAAAAGACATTCATCCTTCAGATTACCGTCCGGTAGTTTTCAAAGATATGTCAAACGACGAAATATTTATTTCTCGTTCAACTGTCAATGCAAGAGAAACCATTGAAGTAGATGGCGTAACATATCCACTTGTAAAACTTGAAATTACAAATAAATCACATCCTTTCTATACAGGTAAACAAACACTTGTAGATACAGCAGGACGTGTTGACAAATTTAGAAGTCGTTACGGAAATCGCGACAAAAAATAAATCTATTAGATTTAAAATTAAAAAAGGCTGCTTGAAATTTAATTTTCAGGTAGCCTTTTTTCTGTTTGAAGCTTTTTTATATTTTATGCAAGAAGCTTATCAGCAATCAACTATAAAGATTTATGTTAATAGTTTCTGCATGATTACTCCTTCTCAATAAAAAAAGAGAAGAAACAAGAGTCAAATAAAGTATTTGCAAATTATCTTACTTATTTAATCAATGATTCCTACCGATTGGGTAAGTAAAATCTCTTTGTTTGAAGGCAGGTCTAATAGCTTGGCCAGCACATCTTTGTCATACCATCCACGAGATACAGCACCCAGTCCTTCAGAAGCAGCAAATAGGTAGACATTTTGGGCTACAAATCCACAATCGGTGTAGGCGTATTCTCGGCTAGAAGCTTTGTTCATATCAGCTACAAGTATAATGTTTACTGATGCATTAGCTGCAAAGTCTTGACTACCAGTAGATTTTCTATGATCTCCACTTTTTATAAGTTTCAGCATAGAGTTTTTTGCATCGTAAAAATAAACACCGCTCTTAAGAGCCACATATAGCTCTATCTCCTGCTTGTTGTTGGCAGTAGGAGCCGTTCTTTTGTCTTCGCGATTGAAACCGTTGGCGGCCCATAGTAGGTTTGATAATACATCTACTGAAAGCTCTTTATCAATAAAATTTCTGGATGATTTACGTTCGCTCAATGCTTGCATTAGTGGTTTGCCACTTGTTTTGTTGGGTGCACTTAGCTTAATATCTTGTGCAAAGCTTGGCAATATGAATGCGATACTTAATAACATGAAAATAATTTTTTTAAACATAGCAGTGGTTATTAATGGGTTATATGGCAAATATACATAATATATTTAAGACTTGCTATGTTTTTATTTTCAAATAGGTAGGGTCTTAGATAAGTAATAGGTTATTTGCTTCTAAGCTTGATTGTTACTTTGTAAGCTAAAAGTAAGAATGAGAGTTGATAAGTTCTTATAAAATCATTACATTTGCCTGCTTATAAAATGATAACGAAGTCGAAAAGTATTAGATGAAAAAACTTATATCTACAGCCTTGTTGCTGACCATTATATCATATATATCTTTATTTGCACAAATACAGCTTAGTGATAGTGCAAAAATTAGTTTACTCACTGTATCGCCATGGGATGGTGCTGTGTATTCTCTTTACGGGCATACTGTGGTGAGGGTTGAAGACGATTCAACTGGTGTGGACGCTTGCTTTAATTACGGGTATTTCGACCCCTCACAGCCTCTTTTTTTGTATAATTTTATACGTGGCAAGACAGATTATGTGTTGGGAGCTACATCGTATCAAGATTTTTTAACTGAGAATCAGATGAAGGGGCTTGAAGTAGTTCGTCAGGAAATAAATCTTTCTTCTTTGCAAAAGCAACAGCTTTGGAGCGATTTATACATTAACTCTCTTCCTGAAAATCGCAGGTATAGGTATAATTACTTCTACGACAATTGCGCTACTCGGCCAAGAGATATGATTGAAGCTGTGGTAAATGATTCGGTAGTATATACACCTACAAATGAAAAACAGACCTTCAGAGATTTGGTTCATGAGTGTGTACACGAGTTTTCATGGATGGAGTTTGGTATAGATTTACTGATAGGCTCTGATGCCGATAAAGAGATAACAGATAGAGAGAAAATGTTTCTACCACACTACTTAATGAATGCTTTTGAGGGTGCAAAGGTGCAGCGTAGTGACACAATTGCTACTTCATTGGTGAAATCAACAGAAATTATACTTAAAGCTGATAGTCAGGCTAGTGGTCGCAACGAATGGGGTGTGCTTAAACCTGTTCCTATAGCATTCGCACTGTTGATAGCAACGCTTCTTATCTCATTTTTACAAATACGATTTAAGCATAATAAAACTGCTCGTATATACGACACTATTTTGTTTTTGATAGCAGGTGTTGCAGGTTTAATAATTGCATTTTTAGTTTTCTTTTCGGAGCACCCCGCCACTAGTCCCAACTGGAATTTAGCATGGTTGCATATTGTGCATTTGTTTGCAGCTATTTTATTTTGGGTAAAGTCATTTAAAAAAGTCGTATATTACTATCATTTTATTAACTTTGCAGTGTTAAGCTTGTTCCTATTAAGTTGGTGGTTTTTGCCCCAACAATTGCATTGGGCAAGTATACCTTTTGCAATGAGCATATGGATACGATCAGGCTCTAATTTTATCATTGAAAGGGACAATTACTTAAAGGGCAGACAATATAAAACAGTAAGTTACATGCTAGCCGGATGGAGAGGTTAATTGTAAAAGATATTAAGAAATTATTCTTTTAAATAACACCTCTGACAAGCATATAACTACATGAACAAAAATAATGATTAGATTTTTATCATCGATATTAGCTTTTTTATCAGTCACAACTTTTTATGCTCAGCAAAATAATATACCCAAATTGGTTGTTGGAATTACTATAGACCAACTAAGGGGAGATTACTTAGAGCATTTCAAGAGAAACTTTAGTGACAGAGGATTTAAAAGACTGCTTAATGAAGGTGTTGTGTACAATCAAATGGTTTACAACTTTCCTTCGCCAGACAAAGCGTCGGCTATTGCTACTATCTACTCGGGTACTGTACCTTTTTATCATGGAATTGTAAATGATAAAAAGGTCTCTGGCGATGACTTTTCTGAAGTATCATCGTTTTCGGATAGTAAATACATGGGGAACTTTACTTCTGAAAAACTATCGCCTCTTCCTTTAAAGGTTTCTACCATTACAGATGAGTTGAAAATTGCATCGGGTGGCAAGTCCAATGTTTTTGCATTTTCACCAGATGCCTCTGGTGCACTATCATCGGGCGGTCATGCAGCAAGTGGAGCGTTTTGGATTGAAGATTATTCGGGGCGATGGGCTACTACTACATTTTATACCACTTACCATTCGTTTGTAGAACAGTATAATAGAAGCGATCAATCGCTCAATAATAGAATAAGCAACTTGGTGTGGAAGCCTAAGTTGCCAATAGCATCGTACAATGCCTTTCCGTATACTCAAAACTTGTATAACTTTCAACATAAGCTAGGAACAAATAAAACAAACAGATTTTTCTTACTTAAACAGACCCCTTTTATTAACGAAGAGGTGAGAGTAATGGGAATAAAAGCAATAGAAAGTGCAGCAATGGGGACAAAGGATTATCCCGACTTTCTTGCGTTAAATTTTTATGCTGGCAATTTTGACGATGCACTCGACAAAAACTACTCAATAGAAATACAAGACACTTATCAGCGGCTTGATGAAGATATAGCACAAATAATTGACGCTGTGGACAAAGCCGTGGGCTTGCAAAATGCACTTATTTTTGTAGTTTCAACGGGATACTTCGAAGAGCAAGAGGTTTATCCAACAGATGCACGCTTACCAGGAGGAGATTTTAAGCCTGAAAGATGCGAAGCGCTCCTGAATATGTATTTAATGGCTATTTATGGTAGAGAGAATTGGATAAAAAAATATCATAATGAGCAAATCTATTTTGATAGAAAACTAATAGAGGATAAGAAGATTAATTATCGTGAGTTTCAAGAACGTGCTGCTGATTTTCTGATTCAATTTTCGGGTGTGCAAGATGTAATTACATCTTATCAGATGTTACATGGTGCATACAACGAAGCTATACAACATTATAAAAATGGCTTTCACAGAGACATAACAGGTGATTTATTTATAGAACTGCAACCTGGTTGGCGCATTGTTACAGATAAAAACCCAACTAATCACAAGAGAGTGAGAGACAATAGCATGGCTACTCCTGCTATCTTTTTTGGCAACAACTTGAAGCCACTTAAAGTGAACAGAGTGATAGATGCTACAGAAATTGCTCCAAGTGTTACCCGCAGGTTGCGTATAAGGGCTCCCAACGCAGCAATTAACAAGGGATTGCAAGAGCTATTTTAAATTTACATCTTATTGAATTATTATATACATATAAAACGTAGCATATTAAACTACGCAACTAATAAAAACTATGGCATTTAACAGAATTATATCAAAACTCTTTGGTAACAAAGCGCAACGCGACTCAAAAGAAATGAGACCGTATGTAAATAAAATCAAAGAAGTATATCCTGAAATAGAGAAACTGACGAACGATGAGCTTCGTAGCAAATCAAAAGAAGTGGAAAAACGCATTCACGACTATGTTTCAGAAGAGAAAAGCAAGATAAACAAGCTGAAAGAAGGAGTAGAAGATGTTGATCTTGAAGAACGTGAAGTAATTTGGGAAGAGATTGACAAAATTGAACAAGAGATTTCAGAGAAATTTGAGGTGGTTCTTGAAGAGGTGTTGCCAGAAGCTTTCGCTATTATGAAAGAGACAGCTCGTAGGTTTACCGAAAATGAGGAAGTTGTGGTAACAGCTACTCAATTTGATAAAGATTTGGCAACAAAACATGATTTTGTGAGTATTGATGGCGATAAAGCAATCTATAAAAACCGTTGGGAAGCTGGTGGAACAGAAATTGTGTGGAACATGATACACTACGATGTTCAGCTCTATGGAGGTGTTGTGCTACACAAAGGTAAAATTGCTGAGATGGCTACGGGTGAGGGTAAAACACTTGTGGCAACATTGCCTGTTTACCTTAATGCACTCACACATAATGGTGTACACGTAGTGACGGTGAATGATTATTTAGCAAAACGTGACTCTGAGTGGATGGGTCCTTTGTATATGTTTCATGGTTTGAGTGTAGATTGTATTGATAAACACCAACCTAACTCTGATGAGCGACGTAAAGCTTATGAAGCCGACATTACATTTGGTACAAACAATGAGTTTGGTTTTGACTACTTGAGAGATAATATGGCTATTTCGCCAAGCGACTTAGTGCAACGCAAACACAATTACTCAATTGTGGACGAGGTTGACTCTGTATTGATTGACGATGCACGAACTCCATTAATTATATCTGGTCCTGTTCCTAAAGGTGATGACCAACTATATGATACATTGCGTCCTCGTGTAGAGCTGATTGTGAGAGCACAACGCGATATGTCTACTAAGCTTTTGGCCGAAGCCAAAGTGAAAATGGCATCGGAAGATAAAAAAGAACAAGAAGAAGGTGCATTGTTACTATACCGTTCTTTTAAAGGGTTGCCTAAAAATAAACCTATTATAAAATATTTAAGCGAGCAAGGGGTGAAAGCTGCAATGCTTAAAACTGAAGAGTTTTATATGGCAGAGCAGTCCCGTAATATGCACATTGTAACCGATCCTTTGTATTTTGTAATTGATGAAAAGAATAATAGCATTGATTTAACCGATAAGGGTATAGACATGCTAACAGGTAAGTCTGACGACCCCAAATTCTTTGTATTACCCGATATTGGTGCTGAGCTATCGGATCTAGAAAATCAGCCTCTCTCTGATGAAGAAAAAGCTGCTAAGAAAGATGAGTTGCTACAAAACTATGCAATCAAATCTGAAAGAATACATACCGTAAATCAACTTTTGAAAGCATACACATTGTTTAATAAAAATGATGAGTATGTGGTGATTGACAATAAAGTGAAAATTGTGGATGAGCAAACCGGCCGTATAATGGAAGGTAGAAGGTATTCCGATGGTTTGCATCAAGCTATTGAAGCTAAAGAGGGTGTGAAGGTTGAAGCTGCAACACAAACATTTGCTACTATAACACTGCAAAACTACTTTAGGATGTACAACAAACTTGCTGGTATGACCGGTACTGCCGAAACAGAAGCAGGAGAGTTGTGGGACATCTACGAATTGGATGTAGTAGTAATTCCTACCAATAAGCCAATTGTGCGTAAAGATATGAATGATCGTATCTATAAGACTAAACGCGAGAAATACAATGCAGTTATTGATGAAATAACAAAACTGATTGAAGCTAAGCGCCCAGTGCTAGTTGGTACAACATCGGTAGAGGTATCTGAGCTATTGAGCAGAATGCTTAACTTAAGAAAAATCCAACACAATGTGTTGAATGCTAAGCTACACCAGCGTGAAGCGGATATTGTAGCTAGTGCGGGACAAGCTGGGGTAGTAACTATTGCTACTAATATGGCTGGACGTGGTACCGACATTAAGCTATCGCCAGAGGTGGTAAAAGCTGGAGGATTGGCCATTGTTGGTACAGAGCGTCACGAATCTCGACGAGTTGACAGACAGCTACGTGGACGTGCTGGAAGGCAAGGAGATCCAGGTTCGTCAATATTCTTTGTGTCGTTGGAAGACGATTTGATGCGCTTATTTGCAACTGAAAGAATAGCAGGGCTCATGGATAAAATGGGCTTTAAAGAAGGTGATGTACTGGAGCACAACATGTTGAGCAAGTCTGTGGAAAGAGCTCAAAAGAAAGTTGAAGA
>CAZBVD010000003.1:0-24994 GCA_964495235.1 uncultured Dysgonomonadaceae bacterium
AACAAGTGGCTAGCTTGTGGCGACATGAAGATGGTTCAGCCAAAGAATACGAAGCATTTTGTATAGAGAATTTTGTTGCAGATAAGGAGTTGCTATCTCAGCTTTTTAATAAGTTGGAACACAACTTTGAACTCTTCAATGGCTATTTTCATAGAATAAACCTAAAGTTGAAAGAACCCTTGCACTTAGATGGTCCTGCCATTCAGCCCATTGATATGATGTTTGGTGGATACGATGTGTCGGCTCACTTAAACGATGATATGTATAGCTCTAAAATTGCTTTCATAACTGCTCTCAATTTCCCATTCTACTCATTGGAAGAGAAAACAGAGTTTGGTAAAGATTGGACCAGACAAGAGTGGGCATTTGCTAGAATGGGCGACAGGTTTATATCGCGTGTTCCTGCTGCATTGCAACAACATATTTCGCGCACTCTTACCAATGCAGATACCTATATATCAGACTATAATATATATATGGGGCAATTGTTGAACAAAGAAGGCAAAAAACTATTCCCCCAAGATATGAAATTGATTACTCACTGGGGACTGCGCGACGAGTTGAAATCTAACTACGCTGACACTGAAAATGGTTTAGAGAAACAACGCATGGTGTATAAAGTAATGAAGCGTATTGTAGATCAAACTATTCCGCAAGAGGTAATAAACAAGGGAGCATATGAGTGGGATTTAGAAAGCAATAAAATATATGCTGATGGTAAAGAGGTTGCTTCTACACCTGAGTTTGATAAGCGATATGATGTGTTGCTCACAAACTATCACGCCATGAGACAGCTCGACCCTTATTCAACTCACTACCCCACACAGCTATCGCGCGCTTTTGATGCAAGAATGGAGGTTCCGCAGAAAGATGTTGAGAAACTGTTTACAGACTTGGTTTCATCGCCTATGGTAAAAGAGGTAGCGGCATTTATCGAAGCAAGATTGGGCCGTCCGTTAGAACCTTTTGATATTTGGTACAATGGTTTTAAATCGCGCGGTGGGGTTTCAGAAGATAAACTAACAGCCCTTACATCAAAGAAATATCCCAATCCGGCAGCATTAGAAGCCGATTTGCCTCGCATATTACAAGATTTGGGTTGGACACAAGAGAAGGCTGCAGAGATATCCTCACTTATTACAGTAGATGCATCGCGCGGTGCAGGACATGCTTGGGGAGCAGGTATGCGCAACGATGTTGCTCATCTGCGAACACGCATTGGCGAAGATGGAATGGATTATAAGGGATACAATATTGCAGTGCATGAGCTTGGACATAATGTTGAGCAAACCATTACACTCAATGATATTGACTACTATATGCTAAGCGGTGTGCCCAACACATCGTTTACTGAAGCAATTGCGTTTTTGTTCCAAAAACGAGACATGGAGCTATTGGGTTTGCAAGAGACTAATCCACACGATGATTATTATTTGGCATTGGATAATTTCTGGTCAAGTTACGAGATAATGGGTGTGTCACTTGTTGATATTCAAGTGTGGGAGTGGATGTATGCAAATCCCGACGCTACACCCGTGCAATTGAAAGAAGCAGTTATGAACATCGCCAAAGATGTTTGGAACAAGTATTATGCCGATATATTGGGAGGAAAAGACGAAACTCTATTGGGTATCTACTCTCACATGATAGACAATCCGCTTTACCTGCCCAACTATCCAATGGGTCATCTTATAGATTTTCAGATAGAGCAACAAGTAAGTGGCAAAAGCATGGCCAACGAGGTTGAGCGAATGCTCACACAAGGTAGTATCATTCCACAACAGTGGATGAAGGGTGCTGTGGGGCAAGAGATTTCTATAGACCCATTATTAAAAGCTACTAAAAGTGCGTTGGAAGCTTTATAATAAACTGCCTTTCTGCTTTTAAATTTTCATAAACATGAAGTGTGTTGTTAGAGTGTGTGTTATCTCTAGCAATACACTTTTTTTATGAGATAAATGTTGAATCTACTGCGAGGGATTGAAGAAAGATTATATAAAAGTCAAATCTACTGCAAAGGATTTAGAGAAGATGAGATGAAAGTCGAATCCAACCCTGAAGGATTGGGTAAATATGAGATTAAAGTCGAATCCACCTCGAAGGATTCAAAAAAGATGAGATTAAAGTTAAATACAACGTAATGAATTTGAAAAATATGACATTCGTGTTTAAAAAACCTCCGAAAGCATGAGTCTTTTTTATTTAAACTCTCGGAGCCTTTTTGCCTGTAATTTGTTTTTTAGACTGTTTCATAAAAGAGAGTATCGTGGTATATAGATCCTGTCGAAATACAGTATCTGTCGTTTTCTTCTAAAAACTATCCATTCTTTTAGCTTCTCAACAGCATTAAACTCTTGTTTTAATTGACAGATAAAGTATAAATTAGTATTTTTGTTAATCAGATATAAAATTTAAACAACATTTGTTTGAATTGTTTGTTTAGAAAATAGCATGGTAATGCTATGGGATTTTTTAACGTACGATGCGTTATATATAATATATTTGTGGATAAAGAAACTTCGCTAAATTACGTGTGATTGCAAAAAAAACACCACATAATTTGAAAAGAACTATATGACTCTTTTGTCAACAGAAATAATCAAACTCTTAAATAATAAAGATGAGTCATCATTCGAAGTGATGTTTCATCTTTATTATCCCCGTTTGGTCTATTTTGCAAAAGAATATGTCTCCTACGAAGATGCAAGAGAAATAGTACAAGATGCTTTTGTTACATTCCTAGAGAAAAACCCAACTTTTTCTAACGATTTTCAAATAAGGAGTTATTTATATACTCTTGTTAAAAACAACTGTTTGATTCATCTTAGACATCAGAAGGTTAAAAACAACTTCATAAATAAAACAAATGAAGATCATGTTCAAAATCAAGTATATCAATTAGCATTAGAACAATTAGACACCTCTGAATTTACTTTTAAAGAGATAGAGCATATTATAAAAGATACAATTGAATCACTTCCTCCACGCTGTCGTGAAATTTTCATCTTGAGTCGTATAAATAATAAGAAAAACAGGGAAATAGCTGACGATTTAAATATATCTATAAAAGCAGTTGAAGCACAGATAACGAATGCCCTCAAAATATTTCGTGTTGCTTTAAAAGATTTTTTGCCTTTTATCATCTTCATTTTTTAACTAGTATTTAATGCCGATATAATTGATCTATAAATCATTAGAGTTTAAATATAGGTGCTAATAAACTCAGGTGTATTATTTCGCAAAGAGTTAAAAAAAGATTTCCACATAGGGTTTTTTGTTTCATAAGCATTATATGTTATATAAGTTAAACCGCATGAAGATCCAGGATATAATAAATAAAGTAATTTCTAATAAAGATTTAAAGGATTCTCCATCATTGATGTTTTGGATTCAAAAATCTCACGAAAATAGGAATGAATATATAGCTTATAAAAACATTAAAGCATTACTTCAAAGTGGTGCTGAGATGCCAGATAGGGTTATTAAGAAAGATCTAGAAACAGTATATAAAACTAACGGTAAGTTTAAAAGTAGCATTTCAAGAAATATATTTTTAAAATATGCTGCTATTTTAGCTTTAATTATAATTGGAGGATACACCTATTACTTAACTTCTGTTGATTTTGATCCACAAATTTCCATGAATAAGATTTCAGTATCTGAAGGCAATCGTAGCACAATCACACTACCAGATGGAAGCGAGATAATTTTAATAAATGGTTCAAAAATTATTTATCCTTCTCAATTTATTAATGGAACACGAGAAGTTTTTTTAGAAGGAGAGGCTTTCTTATCTGTGACACCCAATAAAAATAAACCTTTTAAAGTGCATTTAGGCGATCATCAAATAGAAGTCATAGGAACCGAATTCTTAGTTACGGCTTATCCTCAAGATGATTTAGTGATACTGGATTTAATTTCGGGTGAAATAAATTTGAATGTTTCTAAATCGAATGATAATACAAATTACGATTCTTATACTTTAAAGCCAATGGAGAGTTTTATTCTTAATAAAACGGATAGGTCGGTTAAAAAATTAAAAGTTGAAAATAATCTTCATAAGTTTTGGACAGAAGGCGCATATTCTTTTAAAAAAGAATCATTCGCTAGTCTTGCTAATGATTTAGAAAGAATATATCACATCTCAATCAAATTTGAAGACGAAGCATTGAAACATTGTGAGTTTACTGGAGCAATCTATTCATATTCCACAATAAAGACAACTCTTGAAACGTTTAAAAAAGCATCAGGTGTACCATTTGATTATAAGATAGATAATAACATAGTTTATATAAAAGGCTTATGATGAAACATCACCTTGAGGTATATTAATTTTACTATTAAACAGTAGTTCTATAAAAAATATTATTAAAAGAGATTTATTAAATATCAACATATCGATCAAAAACAAACTCAATATTTTTTAAACAATTTAGAATAGAATAATATGAAAAAAAACAGATGTTTTAGTACTAGTCCTGTCAGGTATAAATTCATTCGAAATTTATTGCTATTTTGTTTTCTTACAACGTTTTCAATCACACAGCTTTATGCTAAAGATTATGCGCAATCAAAGAAAATATCCATAAATGTTAATGACGCTACTTTTGCTAGTATATTTAAAGAAATAGAAGAAAAATCGGAGTTTTATTTTTTTTATGATGATAATGAAATAGATGTATCACGCAAAGTTTCACTTTCCATTAATAAATCAGATATTCATGAGATACTGAATATACTGTTTGATGGTTCTGAAATAAAATATGAAACAGAAGATCGTTCTATTATATTGAGTAAACAAAAGATTGAGCGTGAAACTGAACTTAATACACAACAGGAACAAAAAAATATTTCGGGTATAGTTAAAGACCAACAAGGAGTTCCGCTAATAGGAGTAAATGTGTTAATAAAGAACTCCAAAAAGGGTACTGTTACAAACTTAGAAGGAGAATTTGAAATCATTGCTAATGATGATGATGTTATTATATTTAGTTATGTTGGTTTTCAAACTAAAGAAATTCAGATCAAGGAAAGCCTTGGAATAAATAATAAAATAAATGTAACCCTTGAAGAAGCTGTTGATGCTTTACAAGATTTAATTGTTACTGGTTATAATACTGTTATTGAGAAAAAGGTAACTGGCTCTGTGTCAAAATTGGAAACTGAAAATCTACCATCTATTGAAACTAAAATAGATGATATGTTACAAGGACTAATTCCAGGATTAGCTGTAATTAATACTTCTGGAGAGGTTGGATCAGTTCCTGTTGTTAAAATACGCGGTACGCCTACTTTAACGGGAAATAGTTCTCCTTTATGGGTGGTTGATGGAGTTGTGCTCGAGGACCCTGTTCCTTTAACTCCCACTGAATTAAACTCTCCGGATATTGTGAATAGGATTGGGAATGCGCTTTCAGGAATTAATCCTCAAGATATTAAAACCATTACAGTGTTAAAAGATGCTTCTGCTACTGCTATATATGGAGTAAGGGCAGCAGGAGGCGTTATAGTTTTGACTACAAAAAGAGGAGTTAAAGGAGCTCCAGTAGTAAACTTAAGTCTTTCAACTACGCTTGCCTTAAGACCCACTTATGATGATTTTAATTTGATGAATTCAAAGGAAAGAATTGATATAGAAAAATTCTACTTTGAATCTGGCCTGCAATATTATAATGCTGATGCCAATATCAATTCTGTTGGCCTTGCAGGAGCTTACGCTAGATACAAAAGCAGAGAATTAGAGACTTGGGATGAGTTTCAAGAAGAAGTAAGAAAAGCTCAAGTTTATAATACAGATTGGTTTGATGTATTATATAGGGATGCGTTAGGATTAAATTCAAATTTCAATATTTCTGGTGGAAGCGAAAAAGTTAATTATTATGCTTCTTTGAATATGCTAAGCCAAGAAGGAAGTGATAAGTTAACGAGCAATAGAAGATACAACGGCTCAATAAAGCTTAACACGCAACTGACAGACAACTTTAATTTGGAATTCTACCTTAGCTTATATGCTACAAAAAGAAGTTCATATCCCCTTAGTTTGGTTCCTTCAGGAATTTCAAATTTTACGCGACAAACACCAACACCTTTTGATTATGCTTTAAATACAAGTAGAACATTTCCTCTGAAAAATTCAGACGGCAGTTATTACATGTATAGAGGTCATAATGATTTTTACCTCTTTAACATAATGCATGAGTATGATAATTCTAACCAAACAGCCAAAACTAACGGCACAACTGCTAGAATATCACTTGATTATGATATTATGGACAACTTTCGAGCATTCGGTGTGCTCAATTACACCTCTTCTAACCAACTTGATGAGACTTATTACAAAGAAAATACAAATCAAGTAGCTGGTATTAGACGATCTAATTTTGGTGAACCAGCTCCTGCTGATAGTAATTTACCTAAAGGTGGGGTCATCTTTTCGAACTCAAATATGCAGGAATATTATATGGGTAGAATTGCCTTAGAGTACGAACCTTTTTCAACCAACTTTCATGAATTTAAAGTTTATACAGGGGGTGAATATAGGGTTAATAAATACAGAGGTGACAATGTTATCGGTTGGGGTTATTTGCATGACAGGGGTAAAGTTATCTCTACCGATGAGAATATAGGTGAAGAACTAGCTGGAGCACCCTATTTAAAAATACGAGACTTTTCTACTAAGTCTGCATCCTATTTTGGCGTAGCAACTTACTCTATTTTAGGTAGATATATTTTGAATTTTAACGTGCGCTATGATGGATCCAACCTTTTTGGTTCTAATCCAAAATATAGATGGGAACCCGCTAGATCTATTTCAGGAAGATGGAATATTATGGAAGAAGAATTTATGAAGAATTCACCATTTAATAATTTAGCCTTGCGTGGTTCGTATGGGTTACAGGGAACTACTAATACCCAAAGCACTCCACAGATTGTTGCTTCTTTTTTAAATCCTGCCCATTGGTCAAAATTGAATTTATTAGGAATTTCTTCACCTTCTAATCCAAACTTAAGATGGGAAAAAACATACAATACAAATATAGGAGTAGATTTTGCGATTTTCAATGCAAGAATATTAGGAGCAGTGGATCTATACAACAGAAAAAGTAAAGATCTAATAACCAATACTCGAATATCAGAAGTTAATGGGTTTTCTACTTTACCTATTAATTTTGCAGATGTAAGTAATAAAGGCATTGAGTTCGGAATTACAACAAAAAACATTAGAAACCCTTCTCCTGGATTTAATTGGAGTACTACTATAAATTTTGCTTATAATAAAAATGAAGTTATAAAGGTGAATACAGATCCAGTAGTTTCGCGGCTACTCTCTCCTTATCCTTATAAACCAGATGCAGCAATAGTGGGAAAACCCTTAAATTCTTTATATTCAGTAAATTTTGATTATTTAGACGATGAAGGAGTTGCGCATTTTAAATTGGCCAATGGTGAAACAACAGTGGCCAAAAGAGATTTGCAATTTAATTTTGAGGATTTAGTATATAATGGACCTCTAGAAGCACCCTATCAGGGTGGAGTTTCTAATTTATTCGAGTTGGGAAACTTTAAGCTCTCTTCTTTATTTACTTATGGATTCGGAAATTATTTCCGGAAAGAGGAAATACTAGAGTCTTGGATGTATTCTCCAGATCAAAATTTAAATAAAGAGCTAGTGAATGCATGGCGTGAGCCAGGGGATGAGAGTTTTACAAATATTCCTCATATTGTTAATGAAACGGGAGCTAGAAATCATAAATACTATTGGAATAAAAGTGATATTCGTGTTATTAAAGGAGACTATTTGAGATTAAGTAATGTGACCTTGCAGTATTATCTACCTGAAAGTTTATTAAAATCATTAAAGCTATCAAAAGCCTTTGTACAGATTGAAGGCAATAATTTATGGCTTCTTGCAGATAATGCATTGGATGGATATGATCCCGAAACTTTTCCTTATAAATCATTACCAATACCTAAATCTTATCTTTTTAGCATAAATCTTACCTTTTAAAAAAAATAGAAATGGAAAAAATAATAAAAATAATTTTGTCTTCTCTTCTTGTTGTTATTTGTTTTTCATGTAACGATTTACTTGAAGAGGAACCACAGAATAAGCTAAAACCGGAAACTGCAACAGACTACGATGAACTTCTAAATTATGGATATCCTACTACTAGAGATTATGGCACTGTAGTTCCTCTCGATTATTATGTTGAAATGATGACCGATGATCAAGATATAAGGTATTTTAATCAAGTTAGTAATGAGTATCCTATACACCCCTTTTCTTTTGAATCAACACATGAGCATTCCTCAATGATGGGAGGGTATGATATGGCTTGGAAAAATTTTTATCAAGCAATCTTCTATGCTAATGTTGTCATTGAAGACATAGACAAGGCACAAGGGAGCGAGAGCTTTAAAAAATATATAAAGGGAGAAGCTATGGCTCTAAGAGCTTTCTCTTACTTTAAACTGATTAATTTATATGCTATGCCATATGATGAAGATTCAGCTGATTCAGACTTAGGAGTACCACTAAAGTTGAGTAGTACTGTTCAGTCAGAATCTTATAAACGTAATAGCGTTAAAGAAATATATGAGCAAATAGATAAAGATTTGAAAGAGGGTATTAGCTTGATGGAGGGTAATAATCAAAATGTAGAGTCTAAATTTAAATTAAAACCTATTTCTGCTAATTTGCTTGCTTCAAGAGTAGCATTATATAAAAAGAATTACGAAGAATGCATTACATATGCTTCGAAGGTAATTGACGTTAACTCTCAAGTTTTTGATCTTTCACATAATTCAATAGAATTTGCTCAAACCAGATGGGGGTATGGTCAAGGTGTTCATTACTTTGGAATCAATAATGAAAATGTGCTTTTCTTATATGGATCTAATGAATATTATACATACTCTTTCTTGCCTGGAGCATTGGCATTGTCAGACGACATTATAAATACGTTTGAAGAAGGTGATTTACGTTTTTATTATTTTTCTTATGTGAAAGGAGCCTTGGGAAGAGCATATTTTAAATTCAGGCCTTTTCCAAATCGTCCAGGTGAACCTGTTCGTGGATTTCGTGTAGAAGAAGCTTATCTTAATCGCGCAGAAGCATATGCTCAATTAGGAATGCTAGATAAAGCTATTGCAGATATTAATACTTTAAGGAGTTTCAAGTTCTCTTCTACCTTTAGTGAGGATGAGAAATATTATGAATATAGCACCTCCAAATTTCCCACAAAAAATGATTTAATAAAGGGAGTAAGAGAAGAAAGAAGAAGGGAACTATTCGGAGAATTTCACAGATGGTATGATTTAAGACGTTATGGAATGCCCGAAATCGTACATCAATACAATAATGAAACTTATGTTTTGCATGAAGGTGATCCCCGATATGTTCTCCAAATTCCTCAAGTAGAGCTAGATTTTAATCCAAGTATGCAGAAAAACCCACGCTAAGCAAATAACAATATGAAAACATTAAAGAATTACAAGAAGTATTTGATGATGTTGCTTTCGCTCATCTTTATTTTATCATGTTCTCGCAAAGAAGAAGAGTTAATAGCAGATTATACTGCTCCCCAAGAATTACCAGCAAATTTAGTGCCTGGTACTCCGTTAAATGATCGAATTCTGAAATTGTATAAAGATTTTGGTGTAATAGTATATGCGGATACTATTATTGGTGCTCGATTATATAAGGATCTAGTTTCAGAAGAATCTTTACAAATAGCAAATCGCAGACCCCCTCATACTGAGGCAGCTTTGCTCTATGTAAATATGATTGAAGATGAATTTATTGATGTTTTACCTACAAATAAAAGGAATCTTATATTTAGGAATTTTTATCTATTTGAAAATAAACTTTCCAGTGGAACTAATCCAGCTTCAAATACAGATTATATATCTTATGTTTGGTACAATTCAAACTCTGATCTTACTGTTGGCGGATTAAATATGGAAACACTAGATACCATTCAGCTAAAGCAGACTTTCTTCTATGGATTGTCTAATGTTTTACGTAATCGTCCACAAAACACTCAGAATTACTACCAACCTTTCATACAACTTAAAACTAATGCAGGAGTTTATTATTGGCAAGTAACTGATTTAACTTCAGCATATAAGATTGGTTTTCTTAGTGATAATCAAAATCTAATTAAATCAGATCAACAGGATTTCGATCTTTTTGCAGCTTGGGCGGTAACAACTGCACCTCAGCAAAGAGATAGTATATTGAATGAAAACTCCTTGCTTCGACAGAAATATAATTTGGTAACTGCAATGTTTAGACAAGAGGGTATACTTTTAAACGATATAAATAATGCTTGGCAAATGAGTCCTTATAATCCATTAAACAACTAACTAAACATAAAATAATGATGAATATCATTAAGTACTTCTTGATTTTTTACTGTGCTTTAATATCATTAAGTTCATGTAACAGTGTTGAGGATAATAAAAATAAACCTCCGAAAAATAATACTTCATGGATTACGGGTCAAGTTTCTAATTTTGTAGATACATCGTTGGTTTTTTCTTATTATCCTTATGAATTTCTAGAAAATCTTAAAACAGAAGTGGTGCAATTTGATAATAACGGCAACTTTAAAG
Source organism: uncultured Dysgonomonadaceae bacterium (assembly GCA_964495235.1). Classification (GTDB taxonomy): domain Bacteria; phylum Bacteroidota; class Bacteroidia; order Bacteroidales; family Dysgonomonadaceae; genus UBA2632. The sequence continues at coordinate 10,618 of CAZBVD010000003.1, forward strand.
TGAAATTTAATTTGTCCAGTCCTATCAAAGGTTGGTTTTCATTCGGTAAAGTGCCTATTACAGAAGAATTTACTTATAAAACCATATATGATAATGATACTATAGCAAAGACAGGAACTTTTGATTTTAGGATGGTTTACGTGTATCTTGAACCTGGAGATAGTCTAAATTTAAAAGTTGATACCGAAAATATAAGCAAATCATTGTCTTTCTCTGGGGATGGTGTGAGTAATAATAAATTCGTAAATGCGGAAGAAGGTTTGTTCAATAGTTACAAGCATAAGTTTCTTAATAACTACTACGATTTAACTTTTAGAAAACCAAATGATTACAAAAAAATTGTAGATCTAAATTTAGAAAAAAAACTAGCATTTATAGAATCTTATAATGATACTAGTGAATTAAGTCCATTCTTAGTTGACCATTACAAAACCAATTATTACGCAAATGCAATTGGCGCTAAAGTAAACTATCCAAAACTTCACTCCAGTTATAATAACAACAGCGAAATTAAACTTCCTGATGATTATTATGATTTTTTGGATAAAGTAAATCTAGAAGGTGAGATCAGCAAATATGGAATAGGTTATTTTTATAATCTTAAAGCTTATCTTCAGAAAAAATTTGAAGTTTCTTCAGAAAAAACAAAAGAGGAAATGGATTTCTATGAATGGACTAGTACAGAATTGCCAGAAACCTCAAGATTCCAGTTTATGGCTTATTCTCTAGGCAACGATTTTTCTCGTAGGCTTTACGATGAATTTGGTGAAAACAGTCCTTTCCCGGAAATCTCAAAAGTTGTAAAAGAAAAGTATAGCCATTTAGAGGGTATGTTAGAAGGTAGTCTTGCTCCTAATGTGACCTTCCGAGACATAAATAACAATCCAGTTTCTTTAGCTCAATTTAAGGGTAAATACACCTATATAGATCTGTGGGCAACTTGGTGTGGGCCATGTATTAATGAAATACCAAGCCTAAAAGGGTTGGAGGAAAAATATGGAGACAAAGATATTCATTTTGTCAGTGTAAGTGTAAATGATAAAAAAGATATTGATAAATGGAAGAAATTCATCATTGACAATAATCTCACTGGCATACAATTAATTTCAAGCAAGGAAACATATGATACTTTATCTACTGCTTTTAATATAAAGATGATTCCTCGGTTTGTGCTTTTAGATCGAGATGGAGCTATTGTTAATGCAACAGCGCCATTCCCTTCAGATCCTGAATTAATAAAGCTTTTTGAAGAGTGTGGAATTCGTGCTAAATAATATAATACTAACATGAGTTTTACTATATAGATTTTGCTTTTCGAAAACTCGAAAACTCGAAAGAGAGTGAGAGAGAGTAGATAGTTGATTCATCTGGTTTGAATAGATCAAATTTATGAGAAATCGTTGTCTTTGTTATAGCTGTGTTTTGACAATCAGATAACTATCAATATCATTTTTCGACTTGCTGCTCTTTAGAGTTTTATGAATTAACTGCATTGTTATAATATGACAAAGCATGTCAGATTATTATGGGTAACGCTCATTAAAAATAGCAATGTTTTTCATACAAGAAAGAGATTGATAAAGAACTGAATAAATATAATGCACGAGGTTTTAATCTCAAAAAAGTAGGGTAACAAAAGCAGTCCAAATTTGCTGTAATTTGTATACTGAGGTGCAACAAGTTGAAGAATCCTTATCTTTTATCTAAAATTTTGGGGAGCTTATAAATCTAAAAATTGTTTCAATCTCTCTTTCATCCGAGGTAAAAAGTCTTTATCTCTGAAAGTATTATTCTGCATTTGTGTTGCAGCATATTGTCTAGGTTTTATTCTGCCGCCCAAATCTTTAGAGTATTACGGATTTATCTAAATAGAGATGCTGTTTTTAATCTAAAGCAGCAATAAATCTTTGCACATAAAACTATTAAAATAAGTTTTGTGTGCTTCTTCTTCTTCTTCTTATTATTATTAAAGTTTAAATTGCTGTACATATTCTATAATCGGACCAAAAACACATGCAAAACTATGAGTCTTTTTATATCTTTTATTGAATCTCTCTTCTAACTGATTTTTTCTAACAGAATAATCATGTAAATAGGTCTAAACAATATATCTTACTTGCGAAAGTTGAGATATATTAACTGTAAATATCCTCCGAAAGCATGAATCTTTTTTATTTAAACTCTCGGAGCTTTTTTGGCTGTAATTTGTTTTTTAGACTGTTTCAAAAACTTGAGTATCGTGGTATATAGATCCTGTCGAAATACAGTATCTGTCGTTTTCTTCTAAATACTATCCATTCTTTTAGCTTCTCAACAGCATTAAACTCTTGTTTTAATCGACAGATAAAGTATAAATTAGTATTTTTGTCAATCAGATATACAATTCAAACAACCATTGTTTGAATTGCTTGTAACGGTGCTATTAACTATTAAGGTTATTTATTATGACACAACAATTGGTTATTTATAATACGCTCAGTCGCGAAAAAGAAGTTTTTAAACCCTTGCATCCAACTCATGTTGGGTTGTATGTATGTGGTCCAACAGTATATGGCGACCCACATTTGGGGCACGCTCGTCCAGCAATAACATTTGATTTACTATTCCGCTATTTGCAACACATTGGCTACAAAGTGCGCTATGTGCGCAATATTACCGATGTGGGTCATCTGGAAAATGATGCAGATGAGGGTGAAGATAAAATTGGCAAGAAAGCACGCCTTGAAGAGTTAGAGCCCATGGAGGTGGTGCAGTTTTACACCAATAGTTATCATAAGGCAATGGACTCTCTTAATGTGTTGCGCCCTTCTATAGAGCCAAGTGCTTCGGGTCATGTGATGGAACAAATAGAGATGACACAAGATATACTTGACAAAGGCTTTGCATACGAAAGCAATGGGTCGGTATATTTTGATGTTGAAAAATATAACAATGCACACAACTATGGCATTTTGTCTCGCAGAGATATTGATGAGTTGTTGGAGTCTACACGTGAACTTGACGGACAAGATGAAAAACGGAGAAGAGCCGACTTTGCACTCTGGAAAAAAGCATCGCCCGAACATATTATGCGTTGGAAAGCACCTTGGAGTGTGGGTTTTCCGGGATGGCACATTGAGTGCTCCGTAATGAGTACACGCTACTTGGGCAATGAGTTTGATATTCATGGTGGTGGACTCGATTTATTGTTTCCTCATCACGAGTGCGAAATAGCGCAGAACACTGTAGTTAATGGCAAACCATCGGTTCGTTACTGGATGCATAATAATATGATTACTGTAAACGGAACAAAAATGGGCAAGTCGATGGGTAATTTCATCAACCTCGAGGAGTTTTTTAACGGCACTCATCGCCTCTTAGACAAAGCCTATGAGCCAATGACTATTCGTTTCTTTATATTGCAATCGCACTATAGAAGTATCGTCGATTTTAGTGTTGATGCTTTGCATGCTGCAGAGGTTGCACTTAAAAGATTGCTAGATGCATCAAACCATATTGCCAATATACCTGTAAGCGATGCTTCAACTGTTGAGGTAAAAGAATTGCGTCAGAAATGCTACGATGCAATGAACGACGATCTGAACACACCCATAGTGCTTTCGCACTTGTTTGAAGCTACACGCATAATTAACTCTGCAATTGCTGGTATAGAAAAGCTATCGCAAGAAGATTTGGATGAATTAACCGAACTGTTCAAGATATTCTTACACGAATTGCTAGGCATTGAAGACAGATCTGCACTAAAAGACAGCAACTACGAAGCTTTTAAAAAAGCTGTGAATATGTTGTTGGAGATGAGACAAGAGGCCAAATTGAACAAAGACTGGGCTACATCGGATAAAATTCGTGACGACCTTACTAAAGCAGGGTTTGTTATAAAAGACACAGCTACAGGATTTGAGTGGAGTTTGGCGTAATTGAGAGTTAAAAGATAATACTTCGACAAGCTTAGTAACCGTAAGTTAAAAGTTGCAACGTAGTGAATAATACCACCCCTTTCGGGGTTTGGGTAACTCTTAATTGACGTATTACTATAATAATGTCAGCCCTCTGGGCTTTCAAGCAGAAACCTTATTGGGGCGATAAAATTATTGTATTAATATAACTCCAAGAGTGGGGTTGTCATTTTAGCATTTTAGAAATATAAGAACAACAGAACCCCTACAAAGGTGCAGTTATTGTAGCATTTGTTGATATAAGAATAACAGAAACCCCGCAAAGGATGTAATTATTATAGCATTAGGTGATATAAAAAAACAGAAACCCCGCAAGGGGTGTAATTATTATAGTATTTGGTATTATATAATTAACAGAACCCCGCAAGGGGTGATATTATTATAGCAATCAATGATATAAGAGCAACATAAACCTCACAAGGGGTGGCATTATTAAAACAAATCTATCATGCCCAGAACATTTTCACAAATTTATGTACAAGTGGTTTTTGCTGTACAAGGCAGACACAATCTAATTGGTAAATCTTGGAAAGATGAACTGAATAAATACATATCAGGTATTATAACTAATAAAGGACAAAAGTCAATCATTGTAAATGGAATGCCTGACCATATACATGCCTTTATTGGATTAAAACCTTCTATGGCTGTTTCAGACTTGGTTAGGGATATTAAAAACAATTCCTCAAATTTTATCAATAAAAATAGATTTGTAAAAGGTCGTTTTGCATGGCAAGAAAGTTTTGGTTCATTTTCATATTCACACTCGCATATTGAACAGGTTTATAATTATATCCTCAATCAAGAACAACATCATCAAAAGAAGACATTTAAAGAGGAGTATTTTGAATTCCTTGACAAATTTCAAATTGAGTTTGATGAAAAGCATTTATTTGATTGGATAGAAGAGTAATGCCACCCCTTGTGGGGTTTGGGTAACTCTTAATTGACGTATTACTATAATAATGTCAGCCCTCTGGGCTTTAAATTGAGAGACCATGTAATAATTTTTAGTCATATTTCTGACAACGGTGTTTGTGTTATAAGATAACTTTGTAGAGAACAAGTTTATTGCATCAAGATAACCCCCAAGAGTAGGGCAATTATCGCAGCATTTGTTGATATTAGAATAACAGAAACCCCGCAAAGGATGTAATTATTATAGTATTAGGTGATATAAAAAAACAGAAACCCCGCAAGGGGTAATATTATTATAGCAATCAATGATATAAGAGCAACAAGAACCCCATAAGGGGTGATATTATAAAATGAGCTCTATTCTTATTAAACAGCAACTTTAATATATTTGTATTTATGCAACTACTGCTCTCCCCCGCTAAACTGATGAGTTTTAAAGATAAAACAGAATCTGTGACAGGAGCAACCCCTCTGTTTACAGATAAAACAAAACACTTGGTAGAGTTTTGTCAACAGTTATCGGTAAACGAAATTGCAAAGCTGCTAAAGGTAAACGTGAAGATGGCACACGAGGTGTATGGCCAGTTTCAGACGTTTCATTTAGATAATGATGTGGAGCGCAGCGCGGCTTTCACATTCAATGGTATTGCTTATCAAGGACTCAATATTCATGATATGTCAGCCTCAGAATTGCAGTTTACACAAGAGCACCTCAACATTCTATCGGGTATGTACGGATTGTTGCGACCTCTTGATACAATTAAGCCCTATCGGTTGGATATGAACACACGTATATCTCCTGATGATGGCATCAACAGTAGTGACAATCTAAACACCACCTATCCAAAATCTAACTATTTGTATGGATATTGGCAAGAGACTGTTAATAACTATCTGTCTGAAAAGCTGAATGATGACGATAATATAATTATCAATCTTAGCTCCTCAGAGTATTACAAGCTTATTGTGCCCACACTTCTACCCAGTAAAACAAGGATGATAAATATTGCTTTTAAAGAGCAAAAAACCGATGGCTTGAAACAAGTAGTAGTGTATGCAAAGAAAGCACGCGGAATGATGGCGCGCTATATTATCAAAAACAAAATCACCAAGGTTGAAGATATTAAAGGGTTCGATATGGAAGGATATTTCTATTCTCCCGCCCAATCTTCTCCTGCCCAGTGGACGTTTGTAAGATAGTATTGCAACTGTCTTTTCTATGAAATAATAGTTCTATTCTTCATCTATATCCTTACAATAATTATGATTGAAAAAAGAATAAAGTTTGCCTCTAAGTTAGGCCTTATAGCAGCGGCTGCTGGTTCGGCTGTGGGGTTGGGTAATATATGGCGATTTCCTAGTCAAGTAGCCGATGGGGGTGGAGCACTGTTTATACTTCTCTATGTTGCTTGCATTCTCTTTTTTGGAATACCATTGATGATGGGCGAGTTTATTATTGGTCGCTCGGGTAGGGCCAATGGCTCGGGGGCTTTTGAGAAACTTGCGCCAGGCACTTCGTGGAAGTGGGTTGGCAGATTGGGAATACTCACCGCTTTCTTAATCCTAGGCTTCTACATGGTAGTGTGTGGATGGACCATGGAGTATATTATGCAAAGCGTGTCGGGACAATTGATGGCGGCCGATAGTTTTGCCAATAACTTTGACTCGCTGCTCAATAACTCTACTCGCCAAATTACCTGGATGCTCATCTTTACAGTGCTCACTGCATTCTTTATTCTTTCAGGAGTGAAACGAGGCATTGAGCAATCGGCAAAGATATTAATGCCTGTTCTCTTCTTGATATTAATTATATTGGGTATTCGTTCTATTACCCTTAGTGGCTCGGCCCAGGGGTTGGTTTTTCTTTTCAAACCCAATATAGATTCTATAAAGTCAACTGTTTTTTTAGATGCTATGGGGCAGGCATTCTTCTCACTCTCTATTGGGATGGGGGCTATGACTACATATGGCTCTTATTTTCGCGACGACTCTAACTTGCGCCAAACTGCAGTGCAGGTTTCAGTGCTTGATGGCTTGGTTTCTATCTTGGCGGGTATTGTTATATTTCCCGCTGCTTTTGCTTTAACACAAACCCCCGATACCATTGTATCGTCTCTTGTAGCAGGAGGTCCGGGCCTTTTGTTTATCACCATTCCTGAGCTGTTTAATCATCTCCCTCTTTCTAGCCTGTGGTCAACTCTATTCTTTGTGTTATTGGCTGTAGCAGCGCTCACATCCACTATTTCGCTTATGGAGGTAGTCACCTCTTATTTACACGAAGAGTTTGATATGTTGCGACGAAATGCAGTAACATTAGTAGCAATGGGTGTGGCCGTGTTAGGAGTTGTATCTTCTATGTCGCCACAGTTTTTCAACATACTCGATTATTCTACTGCTAAAATAATGTTGCCTTTGAGTGGGCTCTTCATCTCCATATTTATTGGGTGGTATTTAGACAGACGTATAACTGCTACACAGCTCACTAATGATGGAACACTCACTGTATCTGTGCAATTTATTAAACTCTATATCTTTATTCTTAAATATGTAGCACCTGTAGCTATTGTGGTCATATTTGTGTATGGTATTTTGTTTTAGAGAAAAGTAACAAGAAACCAGAGACAAGAGTCAAGCTGTTGCCCATACTTAACAAAAAGCCTTTGATTTTTATTTCAAATAGTAGTACTTTTACAACAAAAATAGAGCATGGCATACAAAATATACCCCCCTAATTCTTTATACAATACGGTAACACTTCCGGGTTCAAAAAGCATTAGCAATCGTGCGCTCATTCTTAATGCTTTAAGCTTGAGTAAATATGAAATCGATAATATATCGCTAAGCGAAGATACACGTGTAATAAAAGATGCATTTGCATCTAACACAAATGAGTTTGATGTGCGCGGGGCGGGAACAGCTATGCGTTTTTTAGCAGCCTTTTTGGCTTGTGTTGAAGGTGAGTGGATTTTGAAAGGGTCGGAACGCATGCACGAACGACCTATACACCCTTTGGTGGATACACTTATTTCACTTGGTGCAGAAATTGAATACCTTGGCAATAAAGGATATCCTCCTCTTAAAATAAAAGGTAGAAAACTAGAGGGTGGCGAAGTATATCTCTCGGCCAATATAAGCTCACAATTCATTTCAGGGCTTATGATGATAGCGCCTACTATGAAATTTGGGTTGACATTGCATCTTGAGCATGAGATTATTTCAAGACCATACATTCATCTTACCCAAAAAATGATGGAAGACTATGGTGTAAGCGTAAAATGGGAGGAGAAAACTATAAAGATAGACCCTCAGCCATACAAAGCAATTCCATACAGTGTTGAGGCTGATTGGTCGGCAGCATCTTACTGGTATTCGCTTGTAGCACTTATGCCAGAAGCAGAAGTGAAATTGAAAGGACTTAGAAAAGAAAGCTTACAAGGCGATGCCAATATCATTCATTTATTTGAAGATTTGGGGGTTTCAACTACTTTTGTTGAAGATGGAGTAGTGTTGAAGAAAAAAGAGAGTGCAAAAGGTAAGTTTTTTCACAATTTTATAAACGAACCCGATTTGGCACAAACTTTTGTGGTTACCTGCTGTTTACTGAAAAGGCCATTTTTCTTTAGCGGTTTACAAACGCTAAAGATAAAAGAGACAGATAGAATAGTGGCGTTGATAACTGAGCTTGAGAAGCTGGGCTATGTTTTAAAAGAAACCGAAAATGGAATATTGGAGTGGGATGGCGAGCGATGTCTCACAGATGAAACAGTTGTAATAAATACATACGACGATCATCGAATGGCCATGGCCTTTGCTCCAGTATCTATTAAATTTAAGGATTTATATATCAATAATCCCGAAGTCGTTGCAAAATCATACCCCTCTTTTTGGGAAGATCTGCAGCGAGGCGGATTTAAGTTAAACGAAACAGATAATTTTTAAGATATGAAAAGTCTACTTGTTTTTATAGGAATCGTTGTTGTATTTGCAATAGCAACGTATGTTTGGAATACCATACAACGTTTAAAAGGTGTGCCCGAAGCCGACCCTGAAAAATATGTGCGACCCGAGGGTTGTTGCGGTGCTCATGCTGTGTGCGAACATCCAGCAGATGAGTTGAACTCTAAGCCCGAGTATTTTGATGATGAAGAACTTGATCGTTTTGAGCGAAAGCCTTCGCATGAGTACTCCGATGAAGAGGCCGATGAGTTTAGAGATATTTTCTACACACTCATGGATGAAGAAAAAAATCTTTGGTTAAGAAGTTTACGCATGCGTCATATTAGCTTGCCTCAACAAGTAAAGAAAGAGATGCTTGATAAGATGAAATCGCTTCCAAAAAAACATCAATCTGCATAGAACAACAACATGGATGTTATAGAACTTTTAAACTATGCCTTCTTTCGCAATGCGTTGTTGGGCAGTTTGCTTGCCAGTATTGCTTGTGGTATTATTGGCAGCTATGTGGTGGCAAGGCGCATGGTTTTTATTAGCGGAGGTATCACACATGCATCGTTTGGTGGCATTGGTATAGGTTTTTTCTTTGGCTTTAATCCTATTCTGTCTGCTTTAGTTTTCTCTGTATTGTCTGCTTTTGGCATTCAATGGTTGTCTAAAAATCAGGATGTGCGCGAAGACACGGCTATTGGCGTGTTTTGGTCGTTGGGCATGGCATTGGGTATTATTCTTATATTCCTATCGCCGGGTTATGCACCTAATCTATCCGAATATCTTTTTGGGAATATACTTACCATTAACCAAATGGATATTAGACTATTGGCAATGCTGAGCTTAGTGTTGATACTATTCTTCACCTTTTCCTATCGTTCTATACTCAATGTTTCTTTCGATAAAGAGTTTGCTAAAACTCGAGGTCTTCCTGTAGTTTTTCTTGAGTACACCCTTATTATGTTGGTGGCAGTAACTATTGTGCTAAGCATTCGTTTGGTGGGTATAGTGTTGCTTATATCACTGTTGACAGTGCCGCAAATGACAGCCAATATCTTCACCAATAGGTTCTCTAAAATAATGATTGGATCGGTAGCAATTAGTTTTGTGGGATGTGTAGCTGGCCTGCTACTGTCTTATTCTTTAAATGTTCCTTCTGGCGCATTTATCATATTTGTGTTGATAGCGATATACATGTTGGCTAAGTTGGGGGTGTTTTTGCGGAAAACAGTTAAGAGTTAAGAGTTAATAGTTAACAGTTAATAGTTGAAAGCCTTAGAGAGTAGGTTAAAGGTTTGCTACGGATTGTATGTTGAACTATGTATTTGTTTTATAGTAAACCTTTTAATTCATTGATCGTAAGTATCTTTGTCCTTTTTATCTTTCCTATTTCCAACAAATCTTTGTCGCCAGTAACAAGATAATTAGCCTTACTATCTATTGCCAAGTTTAAAAGAAAATCATCTTTGCTATCACGGCATAATTTAATGTTTGATGTAACATTAATTACAGTTCCTATATAGTAAAAAACACTGAGTAAGTTCTCTATGTCTTTATTTGTAAAATATTTTGCAAACTTTGGTCGTGAAGAAACTGCTATGAATTCTTCTATTAATTCTTTAGAGAATATAAGCTTAACTCTTCCACTTTCCACAAATTCGTCTAAGAAAGACATGTTTTTAGTTATAAGAAAGCTAACCCATAAGTTTGTATCAAGAATTACTTTGCGACTTCTCATGTCTGTCTTTCCTAACCGATTCTACTTCTTTGGTAATCTCTTCTAATGATGGTGCATTCTCAGATTTACTTCTTAGTTTATCAAGTATTTCAGACAAGCCTGACTTAGTCTCCTCTTCAGTAATCTTTATCAATCCTATATCGGCTAAGTTTTTTAGTAAACGCTTAGCTTTTGGGTTTATTATTTCAACTCTTATTGATTCCATCTTAATTTGTTTTTCTCAAATATACAATAAATATATAGAATTATGAATCTTAGAGGATTTATAAATGTATGTGTCAAAAAAAACAATCAGAACACCTATTATTACAAGTGAACCTTTAACTGATACGCAATTAACCATTTACCCAGTGTTTTAAAATCAAAGATTTTAAGGCGTGGCCGTATTCCATAGGGTTAACCATTAAGGGTAGTATTCACTAATTTAAATAAGCAGTATAAGGGTCAACCTCTTCGTCTTCTTTCCAATCTTTTGACAAAGCACAACCAGTGCAACCTCCACAGTATCCGTTTTTATTCTCTACAAAGAAAAAACGATATATACCGCGCAGTAGTATTGCAGCTACAGCTATGCCAATGATTATTACTATAATTAGTTGTATGTCCATATTATAAAAACAACTTTAAGTGTAAAATGTTTAGAACAGCATTCCAATTTGATAAGCCATAAATGCTATAACCCATGCAAGCAATGTGGTGTAAACAATGGTGAATAAGCCCCATTTCCACGACCCCGACTCTTCTTTAATAGCTACAATAGTAGCAATACACGGAAAGTAGATCAACACAAACAACATAATGGCAATAACAACACTGGTTGTAAACACCGGTGTACCATCGCTATACTTTTCATTCTTTATGCGCGTTTGAAGCGATTCTTGTTTTTGTCCATCGCCAGGATAGAGCACTCCCAATGTGCTCACAACAATCTCTTTAGCGGCCATTCCTGTAATAATGCTCACAGATATTTTCCAATCGAATCCTAACGGACGCATTACGGGTTCAATAAAATGGCCTATTTTGCCAATATAAGAGTTCTCCTGATGTGCAGAAGTTCGCATAATCTCTATTCCAGATACAATGCTATCTTTTCTTTGTTCGGTTATCTTATTTTGTGAAAACAGCAGTGAGGTTTGTTCTATTTGCTCATCAAACACAACTTCTTTGTCGGCATTGCGAGGGAAATAGCCCAGAAACCATATTACAATAGAGGCAATAAGAATAATGCCTCCCATTTTTTGTAAATACTGGCGCGATTTGTCCCACATATGTGTAACAGTAGATTTTACTGTGGGCATACGATAGGGCGGCAACTCCATTACAAACGGAGTGTTCTCCTTTTTAAACAATGTTTTCCTAAACAGTTTCGACATTAGCACCGCTAATACAATTCCAAAGAAGTATATTGCAAATAGAGCCGTGCTTGCATGTTTAGGAAAGAAGGCACTCACAAAAAGAATGTAAATGGGCAGTCGGGCACTACAAGACATGAGCGGATTTATTAGCATTGTAATCATTCTGCTGCTACGGCTCTCAATGGTGCGTGTAGCAAGAATGGCGGGAACATTGCAACCAAAACCCATAATAAGGGGGATAAACGATTTGCCATGAAGCCCTATCTTGTGCATCACCTTGTCCATTATAAATGCAGCACGAGCCATATAGCCCGAATCCTCCATAAAGGAGATAAATGCATAGAGTATAACAATGTTTGGCAAGAACACAATTACACCGCCAACTCCACCTATAATACCGTCAACTAATAAGTCCTTTAAAGGACCATCGGCCATATTGGCGCGAATAAAGTTACCTATCACTTGAACCAGTGCTTCAATCCACTCCATTGGGTAAGCACCAAGGGTGAATGTAGCCTCAAACATAACCCACATAAACACAAAGAAGAGCGGGAAACCAATAAACTTGTTGGTAACTATTGTATCTAAAATACGCGTAGTTTCTGACGATGTTGTTTTCTCTTCTAAAGTTTCGCGCAGTCCGCCTGCAATAAAACCATAGCGTGCATTGGTAAAGGCCGACTCGGGGTCTTCGCGCAATAGGTTCTCAATATAGTTGCGTTCTCTTTCAGCTCTTGCAAAAATGCTTTCGTGATTGTGAAGCGTTTTTATACTTTCTCTCACATCTGTGTCATTCTCCAACAGCTTTATGCACATATAGCGCAAAGGCATATTTAGGTGAGAAATATCAGACTCTGCAAACTGTTGCTTCAATCTGTAAATGGCTTTTTCTAAAACCCTACCATAAGAAATTTGCACATTGGTGCTCTCCTCTTTGGGTTCTGCTTCATGCATCTCAATAATTTTATCGAGCATGGCAGGTATTCCAAATCCGTTTTTACCAATGGTGGGGATGATAGGAATATTAATCATCCTAGACAATGATTCATAATCAAACTCTCTACCGCTCCCTTGCAGCTCATCATACATGTTGAGGGCAATAACCATGGGCACTTTAAGCTCCATTAGCTCTGTAGTAATATACATATTGCGTTCAAGCGATGAGGCCGAAACCACATTTATAATTACATCGGGCTCTTCTTTAAGTATATGCTTTCTCACAAAAAGCTCTTCGGGTGTGTATGCCGATAAGGAATAAGTACCAGGCAAATCCACCATTTTAATGGTGTAGCCTTTGTGTTTTACTTTGCCTTCTTTTGAGTCAACAGTTACACCACTATAATTACCCACATGCTGGTGAGAACCCGAAGCTTTATTAAATATAGAACTCTTTCCAGAGTTGGGATTGCCAACTAAGGCCACAGTTATTGTTTTGCTATCTTTTTTTATAGCTCGCTGTTTAGGTTTTGTTTTTACAAAGCTCTTTTTAGCATGTTCTTCCTCTGTTGCAGGTTCATATTCAGAAACGTCAGATTGCACCATAGATATCTCAATCATCACAGCCTCGCTACGTCGCAGCGAAACCTCGTACTCCATAATCTGATATTTTATAGGGTCTTTAAGGGGTGCATTTAAAATAGATTTAACCTCTTGTCCACGTATAAAGCCCATCTCTAGCAAACGTTTGCGAAAAGCACCGCTTCCGTTCACTTTTATAATGTAGGCTTTTTCACCTGTATGTAGTTCCGATAAACGCATATATGATATGATGGTTGAGTTCTGATGAAATAGCTCAAACACAATAACTGTGTAATTTTTTTGAAATACAAAGATGGCTATTTTTATTGAGTTTTGTGTGTGAAAAAGCTCTTTATTTACAACTGTTTTGAATAGTAGAAATGATGATATGCTATGCTGATTTAGTTTAACACGTTGTATTGCAGTTTGGTATGGTTTGTGTTTTGCTGTTTTGTTTTATTGCACATGTCGTTTTATTGCTTCTCTTTATATTTATTTGTTGATTTTTTTAAATGATTTATTGTGTGTTGATAGGAGGTGGTTTGTGATTTTGTTGTTTTTGTTTGGCTGATTGCTCTTGTTTTTTAACCACAGATTACACGGATTTCTTTTTCAAAGAATGTTTATTTTGATTGGTTTAATGTTATCGAGACGCGATAAATCGTCGTCTCTACAGCTGCTCAACTTTTAATTTACGGTTACTGAGCTTGTCGAAGTATTAACTCTTAACTCTTAACCTCTTAACTCTTAATTCTTAATTCTTTACTGTGTTTAATTGTTATCGAGACGCGATAAATCGACGTCTCTACAGCTGCTCAAACTTTTTACTTTTCACTCTTAACTCTTAACTCTTAACTCTTAATTCTTCATTCTTAACTCTTAACTCTTCCACAATAAAACATCATTTAAGCACTCTGTTTTCTATTCGTCCTTTTTTCTTTGTATTT
>CAZBVD010000004.1:0-24920 GCA_964495235.1 uncultured Dysgonomonadaceae bacterium
CCTGAAGGGACCAATAATTTGATGGAGTTTCTTGCCCTTGTACATGCATTGAGCTTTTGCAAACAAAAAGGGATATCGTTACCAATTTATTCAGATAGTCGCACCGCCATATTATGGGTGCGCAAAAAAGAGATTAAAACTAATCAACCAAGAACTGATAAAAACGCAGTGCTTTTTTCCTTAGTAGATAGAGCTGTTAAGTGGCTTAGCGAAAATGACTATCCTAACAAAATACTTAAGTGGGAAACTAAAGTATGGGGTGAGATACCTGCCGACTTTAATAGAAAGTAGTTACGCACATCTTTATCACTCACAATCTTGATAGGCTGAATTTTTTATCTAACAACATGAGTTAGTTTGTCTTTTTGTATTCAGTAAATATCATGCTTAATTCCCTTTGGATGTACTGTATTTAACACCCAATCACTTCTTCCCTCTCAACTTTTTTCTAGTTAATGTGTTATGTATCTGTCCTTGAGTGATAAAAATTGTTTTAGGTTATAATTAAAGTTTTTACAAAGTGAGCGAAGTTATGACAGAACGTATTTCAAATCTGATAGATAAATTTGACCCACCTTTTTATGATATTCCTATTGATAAGAAAGAGATGGAAGATGTGGTGGAACGGTTATACCATTTGATGTTTCCTGTCTCTTTACAGCTAAACAAGGAGATAGTACACAGAGAATTGCATTCAATAGCTGATACTCTTCTATGTACAATTGCTCAACTTATATTAGACAGTCAAGCCCATAGTATTGTGGAAACGTTCTTTGAAGAGCTTCCAAAAATTCAGCGAAGACTGACAAAAGACGCATACTCGTATCTTGCCAATGACCCAGCAGCTAAGAGCTTAGAGGAGGTGATATTGACTTACCCAGGCTTCTTCGCATTGAGCATATATCGTCTAGCGCATCTGTTTCATGAGTTGGGAGTTCCACTCATACCTAGGTTGTTTTCAGAATATGTTCACAGTAAAGTAGGTATCGACATCCATCCTGGTGCAAAAATTGGGAAAAACTTGTTTTTAGATCATGCTTCAGGTATTGTTATTGGTGAAACAACTGTTGTAGGTAATGATGTAAAAATATATCAAGGGGTGACTTTGGGTGCATTGTATCTCGCGAAAAAAACTGTCATTAATAAAAAGGCATCCTACTGTTGAAGACAATGTTGTAATATATGCAGGGGCAACTATTCTAGGGGGTGAAACTGTTATTGGTAGACATTCTACAATTGGTGGTGGAGCGTGGGTAACAAAAAGTGTAATCCCATATTCTCTTGTGTATAATAAAGTAGATGTGAAAGTTAAATCAGTAAAAGACTTTGATGAACCAAATGATTTTGTGATTTAGCAAAACAGATTGCTTGACGTTTACATGAGTTATTTTAAAGTTAAGATTAGATGAAATACAATAATATTATAGAAGCTATAGGTAATACGCCACATGTACGTTTAAGCAGACTTTTCCCAAATCATGAAGTTTGGATTAAGCTTGAAAAACAAAATCCTGGTGGGAGCATCAAAGATAGAGTTGCGCTTGCAATGATTGAAGATGCAGAGAAAAGTGGACTTCTAAAACCAGGAGGAGTTATTATTGAACCAACATCGGGGAATACTGGTGTAGGTGTTAGCCTTGTGGGTCTTATGAAGGGCTATAAGGTAATGATTACTATGCCTGAATCGATGTCTGAAGAGCGTCGTAAATTAATATCCCTTTATGGTGCAGAATTGGTGCTAACACCTCGTGAGTTAGGTATGAAGGGTGCTATAGCAAAAGCTGAAGAACTGAATGAGACCATTGAAAATAGTTGGATTCCTCAACAATTCAACAATTTGTCTAATCCCGCCATTCATGCAAGAGTTACAGCTCAAGAGATAATTGCTGATTTCGAAGAAGGTTTCGATTACTTTATTGCAGGAGTAGGTACAGGTGGTCACATTACAGGTGTGGGCGCTGAGCTGAAAAAAGCATTCCTTAAAATAAAGGTAATTGGTGTTGAACCTACAGATTCTCCTGTTATCTCTGGTGGAAATCCTGGCCCTCATGCTCTTCAGGGTATTGGAGCTGGATTCATACCAAAGACATTAGATGTGAATGTATTAGATGGTGTAATTCAAATTGAGAAGGAAGAGGCTTATGATTATACACGTAAGTTAGCACTCATAGAGGGTATATGTTGTGGTATCTCAACAGGTGCATCGTTAGCAGCTGTCGCCAAAAAATGCGAGGAGTTGACTGATAGGAAGAAAATACTTACCTTCAACTATGATACGGGTGAAAGATATTTATCGGTTGATGGTTTGTTTTAACTGAGAGATATCAGTCCCTTGTTTGAGTCTGAGTCTTCTTTATTTGCTCCATAATAGCCACAGCATTTTCTACAGTGTTTACATTTTTAATCACTACCGATCGTTTCTTACCAACTTCTCTAAGTTTGCACGAACGAGCATTATCCATTACATAGGCTAGTAGTTTATCAAAAGCTGGTGAATGATAGTAGGGCGACTCTTTGTCTGTTATAAGATGGAGTATCATTCTTTCCCCTTTAAGAACTATTTTCTCAATGCCAAGCGATTTTGCTACGCGTCTCAGTCTAACAATGCGAATTAACTCTTTTCCTTGTGCAGGTATTTTCCCAAAACGATCTTCTAATCGCTTGCTAAACTCAAATATTTCTAGTTCTCCTTCCAGATTGTCTAACTCGCGGTATATTGCAATCCGTTCAGCATCATTTGGTATATACATTACAGGAAACATAAGTTCTAAATCACTTTCAACCAATACATCGTCAACAAAAGATTGTTCTTCTGCATCTTTTTCTGTTGAGTCGTCTTTAAATACATCTTTAAACTCGTCTCTACGAAGCTCATGCATAGCCTCTTTTAATATCTTTTGATAGGTTTCGTAGCCTAAGTCTGCAATAAAACCACTTTGCTCTGCTCCCAGTAGATTTCCTGCACCACGTATATCTAAATCTTGCATAGCAATATTGATGCCACTACCAAGTTCCGAGAAGTTTTCGATAGCTTGCAAGCGTCTGCGCGAATCGTTACTTAGTGAATAGAGAGGAGGAGCCAGTAAATAGCAAAATGCTTTTCGGTTGCTTCTACCCACACGACCACGTAGTTGATGCAAATCGCTCAACCCAAAGTTTTGAGAGTCTATAACAATTATGGTGTTTACATTGGGTATGTCTATACCCGACTCAATGATAGTTGTTGATATGAGTAGATCAAAATCATGATTAATGAAGTCGCTAATAACCTTTTCCATCTCTTTAGGGTTCATTTGTCCGTGTCCAACCCCAACTTTTATATCGGGTATTTCACGTTGAATAAGCGCCTGCATTTCATAGATGTTCTGTATGCGATTGTTCACAATAAATACTTGCCCATTTCGGCTCATTTCAAAGTTGACAGCATCGCGGATTATTTCTAAGTCGAAAGTGTGCACTTCGGTCTGCACAGGATGTCTATTAGGGGGAGGAGTAGAGATAGTAGTTAAGTCGCGTGAGCCCATTAAAGAAAACTGTAGTGTGCGAGGTATGGGTGTAGCAGTCATGGTAAGGGTATCAACATTTACTTTCAACTGCTTTAGCTTTTCTTTAGTAGATACCCCAAACTTTTGTTCTTCATCTATTATCAATAGGCCTAAATCTTTAAATATCACATCCTTGCCAACTAATCGGTGTGTGCCAATTAATATATCTATTTTCCCCTCTTTTAAATCTGCTAAAATGCTTCTTTGTTCTTTAGGAGTGCGAGCACGACTGAGGTAATCTATTGTGCAAGGAAAATCTGATAAACGCTCGCTAAATGAATGGTAATGCTGTGTTGCAAGCACTGTCGTAGGAACTAACACTGCCA
Source organism: uncultured Dysgonomonadaceae bacterium (assembly GCA_964495235.1). GTDB lineage: Bacteria > Bacteroidota > Bacteroidia > Bacteroidales > Dysgonomonadaceae > UBA2632. Next base: position 3,872 of record CAZBVD010000004.1, read on the forward strand.
CTTGTTTTCCATCAGTAGCAGCTTTGAATGCAGCACGAATTGCTATTTCAGTTTTGCCAAACCCAACATCGCCACATACAAGTCTGTCCATGGGAACAGGTTTCTCCATATCGTTCTTTACATCGTTGGTGGCTTTTAGTTGGTCGGGTGTGTCTTCGTATTTAAATGATGCTTCTAGCTCTGTTTGTAGGTAACTATCGGGCGAGAATGCAAAACCCTTCTCTTTATTGCGCTCTGCATATAGTTTTATCAAATCACGAGCAATATCTTTAATTTTAGATTTTGTGCGCTGCTTAACTCTTTCCCATGCTCCTGAACCAATTTTGTTGAGGGTGGGGGCGTCGCCCTCTCTGCCTTTATATTTAGATAGTTTGTGCAAGGAGTGAATTGATACAAACACAGCATCGTTGTTGAGGTAGGTAAGTTTAATAACCTCTTGTATGTTTTGTCCAGCAGGAAGCCTTACAAGTCCTGCAAATTTGCCAATACCATGATCTAAGTGCACTACATAATCGCCAATCTGAAACTGACTGATTTCTTTGAGTGTTAGCGCCATCTTGCCCGAACGAACTTTGTCGGATTTTAAGCTGTACTTATGAAATCTATTAAATATCTGATGATCAGTAAAACAGCAAATTTTCAGCGTATCGTTAACAAATCCTTCGTGCAAAGTTCGGTTGATAGGTGTGAAAGGAATATTGTCTCCTCTGTCCTCAAAAATAACACGCAAACGTTCTTGTTGCTTTTCACTATCCGATAAGATGTAGATTGTATAGCCTTCTTTTATAAAACTGCTAAGCGATTCGCTTATCAAATCAAAGTTTTTGTGAAACAGCGGTTGAGGCGAAGTTTTAAACTGCAGTGTTGCTTCTGCTGCTTCCATTATTTTAGTATCGAAGCGAATGTGTTTGAAAGGCTTAGTTGCAGCGTGAAAATCTGCTTTTGATAGTAGGTTGGGTAGTGTCATCTCCACTTCGTTGAGCTCAATATTGAGTTCGTCAGAGAATACCGATTCAATTCTACTTTCTATCCACTGCATATCTTCGAATGCAACAATGGTGTTGCTAGGCAGAGCATCAAACAGTGTAGAGTCTTTCGACTTAGAATTGCCAAAGTGAGGCACAATACGTATCTGTTCGAAAGGAGATTTTGAAAGTTGTGATTCGATATCAAAACTACGAATAGTTTCCACTTCATCGCCAAAGAAATCTATGCGATAGGGGTATTCACTAGAGTATGAAAAGACATCGAGTATGCTTCCACGCATTGCATATTGCCCTGGTTCATAAACATAATCTACATATTCAAAATTGTATGAATCTAAAAGTTTAGATACCTCTTCACTGCCAATATTTTCGTTTATGCTTATAGAGAGAGTGTTTTGAGCTAGAGTGTTTTGCGAAATCACCTTCTCGGCCAATGCATCGGGGTAGGTGACTATTATGTGCGGCTGTTCAGTTTTTTGCAAGCGTGAAAGAACTTCAGTACGAAGAATTTCGTTTGCAGGATCAACCTGTCCATATTTAGCAGCTCTTTTGTAAGCTGTAGGGAAAAAAAGGACATTTTTATTTCCCAATATTTGATTTAAATCGTGATAGAAATACCCCGCATTCTCTAAACTGTTTAGAATGTAAACATAGGTTTTAGTGTCACGATTATACAGCGATGCTGCAAACAGTGCTTTAGCTGAGCCATTTAAACCCTTTACTGAGAGAGATTGCACTTCGCTCAATAATTTACTTGTGGCTGTAATATTGGCTTTTGAGCCAAATAGATGTAGTAGTTTTGAAATATCCAAATTGTAGATTTTAACTAGCAAAGATAGTCTTTTCGCATAAAATGAGCAAACTAATTTGTTGCCACTACTTTTGTCCTTTATTATACATAGTGTGAAAGTGTTATTTGAAATATATTTAACCCTTGATAGTCTACAAAACCTTGAATAAAAAATATTCATACTTTTGTAGGATAAAACACCTTGAGTAAAATTTATTCGCACTTTTGTAGGCTATAAAACAGAGAAAATACAATTTGCTGTATGAGTTGCTTTTTATTAAGAAGAAAAAGAAATTACATTTTATAAAACTTTTAGTCTTGCAGAAAAAAGCTATATCCTTTTGTAAACTTTTAATTGTTGGACTGTTATCAGTAAAATATACATCGCTATAGATGAAATTTATAACCTGCCGATTTAAGCCTTTACATTGCGTAAAACTTTAAATATCATTACATTATTACAATTATCACTTGAATATTATCGCACTAAACTAAGAGTCATCTATTTTAGCTATCTTTGCATTCCTAATTTTAATTTGAAATAATTTTATGCATACAAATTTTGAATACACACCGGATTATATTTTTGAGTCGAGCTGGGAGGTTTGTAATAAAGTGGGCGGTATATATACAGTGCTATCATCGCGTGCTAACACACTTCAGAAAGAACATAAAGACAAGGTAATATTTATTGGACCTGATATATGGAAGGAAGAAGAGAGCCCATGGTTTAAAGAAGATCTGTCTCTTCATAAAAAGTGGCGAGAGTATGCCGACTTAAACGGAGATTTGTCAGTTCGTATTGGACGTTGGCAAGTTCCAGGAGAACCAATAGCAATATTGATAAACTTTGAAAAGTTTTTTGAGCATAAGAACGAAATATATGGTCAGATGTGGAGGCTTTTTGGTGTAAACTCACTGCCAGCCTATGGAGATTATGATGAAGCCAGCATGTTTGCTTACGCTGTGGGCAATGTGATTGAGAGCTTTTACAAGTTTCACAAACTGCAAAATAAAAATGTTGTAGCACACTTTAACGAGTGGATGATGGGTATGGGAGCTTTATATGTGAAGCACTTTGTGCCAAAAATAGCCACTATCTTCACTACACATGCCACATCAATTGGCCGTTCTATTGCAGGAAACAACTTGCCACTCTATAAGCATTTTAACAACTACAATGGAGACAAAATGGCACAAGAGTTGAATATGGTTTCTAAGCACTCTATAGAGAAAATTACTGCACATAATGTAGATTGTTTTACTACAGTGAGCGATATTACTGCAAGAGAGTGTGCTCAACTGTTAGAAAAACAACCTCATGTAGTAACTCCCAATGGCTTCGAAAAAGGGTTTATACCCCAAAAAGCAGCTTATACAAGACAGCGTAATAAAGCGCGTAAAACACTTGCACGTGTAGCGGAAGCTTTACTGGGATATCCAATTGCACCTAAATCACTTTTTGTGGCGCTTAGCGGTAGGTATGAATACAAAAACAAGGGGATTGATGTTTTTATTGATTCTCTTAACAAATTGCGAAACAATCCATCTTTGAAAAAAGATGTTGTTGCTTTTGTGATGGTACCTGCATGGGTAAAGGAGTATCGAGAAGATTTACAAGAGCGTTTGCAAGAAAAAGGGAATATAACTGCCAAGGATGCATTGCCGTTTCCTTTTTTGACGCACAATTTATATCAACCAGAAAATGATCCTCTTTTATTACAATTAAAATCGTTAGGATTCACTAACTCTAAAGAAGAGAAAGTGAAAGTAATCTTCGTACCATCATACCTCAATGGCGATGACGGTATATTCAATACTTCGTATTACGATTTGCTGATTGGTTTAGATGCCACAGTGTTTCCATCTTACTACGAACCATGGGGTTATACTCCGCATGAGAGTATTGCTTTTTCTGTCCCAACTGTCACTACTTCATTGTCAGGCTTTGGAGCTTGGGCTATAAAACAAGGAGATGTTGAAGGAATAGATGACGGGGTAGAGGTAATACAAAGAAATGAAGAAAACTTTGATGAGGTCTCAGAAAAAATTACAGAGGCTTTAGTAAGTTTGTCACAAAAGAATAAAAAAGAGATAGAGAATACAAGAGAGGCTGCCTTAAAATTAGCAGATTCTGCAGATTGGGAGCACTTTATTGTCTATTATAAAGAGGCTTATTGCAAAGCATTGCATAGCTCAATTAATAGGTTGTTAGGGAATAATAACGATAATGAGTGAAAAATACACTATATTTGGACCTTGAATATAAATGTATGATATTTAGTCTGTTATTGTAGATAATTGAATGCATTTAACACAAATAACAAAGAAGAAAATAATAAACAAATAAATAATTAAAACATGATTATTAAAACAAGCCATGCAAATTCGCCAAATTGGAAGGATTTGCAGACACATTCTATTTTGCACGAGCAGTTGTTTCCGTTAAAAGAAATAGTTCGCAATCTTTGGTGGACTTGGAATGAGGAAGCTAAAGCTTTATTTGAGAAATTGGACCCGGTTTTTTGGGAAAGTGGTGATAAAAATCCAGTTGAATTGTTACAGAGCTTAACAAACGAACGTTGCGAGGAAATCATCAAAGATAAAGAGCTTATGAGTCATTTACACGTTGTTTATGACAAGTTTAATGAGTATATGGCTGAAGAGCCAGATAATGACAGACCTAGTATTGCTTATTTCAGTATGGAATATGGTATGACTCACGTACTGAAAATATATTCAGGAGGTTTGGGCGTTCTTGCTGGCGACTATTTAAAAGAGGCTAGCGATAGTAATATAAACATGACAGCTGTAGGATTTCTTTACAGATATGGTTATTTTACTCAATGGTTGGCGTTAGATGGCCAACAAGAAGCCAAGTATGAGGCTCAAAATTTTGGAAGTTTACCAATTACTATGGTTAAAAACGACGACGGAACTCCTTTCATACATGAAGTAGAATTTCCAGGTCGTAATGTTAAAACACATGTATGGGAAGTAGCAGTTGGAAGAATCAAATTGTATTTGATGGATACCGACGTTGAATCAAATAGTGAAGAAGACCGATCAATTACTCATAAACTTTATGGTGGAGATTGGGAAAACCGTATGAAACAAGAGTATCTGTTGGGTATAGGGGGAATGCAGTTGCTAGAAAAACTAGGGATAGAAAAAGATATCTATCACTTAAATGAAGGTCACGCAGCTCTTATCAATGCCGAACGTTTGAATTACTATATAAATGAGAAAGGTCTATCTTTTAATCAAGCTAAAGAGGTTGTAAAATCATCTTCGCTTTATACTGTTCATACTCCTGTTCCTGCTGGTCACGATTACTTCGAAGAAGATTTGATAAGCCGCTACATGGGCAATTTTGTTAACAAACTGGGTATTTCATGGCAGCAATTTATGGATATGGGACGTGAGAATCCTGGAAGTAATGAGCGCTTCTCTATGAGTGTTTTTGCTCTAAATACTGCGCAAGAAGCAAATGGAGTAAGTTTGCTTCACGGGAGAGTATCAAGGAATATGTTTCAGCCAGTTTGGAAAGGGTATTTCCCAGAAGAGTTGCATGTAGGACATGTTACTAATGGTGTTCACTTACCCACATGGGCTTCATCTACTGTAAAAACTATTTACAACGATAATTTTGACGATACCTTTATCAACGATCAATCAAACCTTGATATTTGGAATAAAATACACGATGTAGCTGATGAGGATATTTGGAAGATGCGTATGGTGTTAAAAGAGAGATTGATTGAATATATCCGCACAGAGTTTAAAGAAGGATGGTTGAAGAATCAAGCCGACCCACGTCGTCTTATGACTGTGATAGATGGTGTTAATCCAAAAGCAATGATTATTGGTTTTGGTCGTAGGTTTGCTACTTACAAGCGTGCACATCTTCTATTCTCAGATTTAGACAGACTTGCTAAAATTGTAAACAACCCTGATCGTCCAGTGCAATTTATTTTTACTGGAAAAGCGCATCCAGCCGATGGAGGTGGACAAGGTTTAATTAAACAAATTATTGAAATTTCACGTCGTCCCGAATTTTTAGGAAAAATAATTTTCTTGGAAAACTACGATATGCGTTTAGCAAAACGTTTGATATCTGGTGTTGATGTTTGGCTAAATACTCCAACTAGACCATTAGAGGCTTCAGGTACATCTGGTATGAAAGCTGCTATGAACGGAGTGTTGAATCTTTCTGTGCTTGATGGTTGGTGGTATGAAGGTTTTCGTGAAGGAGCTGGATGGGCATTAAGTGATGAGAGAATTTATGAAGATCAAGGTTTCCAAGATGCATTTGATGCTTCAACAATCTACTCTTTAATAGAAAATGAAATTGCACCTCTATATTTCGAGCAAGATGAAAATGGTTGTTCTCACGGATGGGTTAAATTTGTGAAGAAATCATTGGCAGAAATAGCACCTGTTTATACTACTAAAAGAATGATGGACGACTATTTCTCTAAGTTTTACAATGTTCTTGCTGAGCGTGCTAAGTTTATTTCTGCAAATGAATATGCTAAAGCAAAAGAAATTGCTGCTTGGAAAGAAGAAATGGCTACAACCTGGGATAAGTTTGAAGTGTTGAAAATAAATTATGATTGTGATCAACATCTTAAACCAGGAGTTAGATCAAATAGTTTGTGTGGAGAAGTTGTTATAGACAAAAAAGACATGAAGGGCGACCTTGGTGTAGAGTTTGTTGTTGTAAAACATGACTCTGCTACCAATGATGTTAAATTTCTAAATTCTTACGAATTTGACTTGGTGAAACAAGAAGGTTCTAAATTGTATTTCGAAATTCACGACACTTTGGAGAATCCAGGAATTCATCAGTATGCATTGCGAGTTTTCCCGAAGAATGTAGATCTTCCACATAGAATGGACTTTGCATATGTTCGTTGGATAAGCTAATAAAAATCGATAGATTCGAAATTTATAAATCATAAAAAAAAGGTATTCGTTGTTTCTATACAACTGAATACCTTTTTTTATTTATTCTACTTTTTCTGTTCTATTCTGCTGGTTTTAAGCCTATGGTGAAGTGACGCATAATGGGAGCTTCATACGTTACAATATATCCACGAGTTATCTCCTCGCGTCTGTCATACACATTTTTTAAAGCTGCAGCTACTACATCCATATGATTGTTGGTGTAAGTTCGTCGTGGAATTGCCAAGCGAAACAGCTCTAATTCGGGATATCTATTTTCATGGGTTACAGGGTCGCGGTCTGCTAGTAATGCGCCCACCTCTACACCTCTCACGCCAGCTTCAAGGTACAGTTCTATACCTAAAGTTTGAGCAATAAATTCTTCTTTGGGAACATGTGTAAGTATCTTTTTTGCATCTACAAAGATTGCATGTCCACCAGCCGGACGTTGATAGGGAATAGAATATTCATCAAGCTTTTGTCCTAAATATTCAATTTGCTTTATGCGTGTTTCTAGGTATTCAAAATCAGTACCCTCGCGAAGACCCTGAGCCAATGCATTCATATCTCTGCCAGACATGCCACCATAGGTGATGAATCCTTCGTTCATTATGCATATTTTCTGACAATCTTTCCACAGCTGCTCAGATTTAAATGCTACAAAACCACCCATATTCACAATAGCATCTTTTTTAGCTGACATTGTCATAATATCGGCATAAGAGAACATCTCTTTTACAATCTCTTTCATTGTTTTGTTGGCATATCCCTCTTCGCGTGTTTTAATAAAGTAGGCATTCTCTGCAAATCTTGCAGAGTCCATTTGTAATGGCACTCCATACTTAACACACAATGCCGACACCTCCTTTATGTTTTGCATAGAAACAGGTTGTCCGCCAGCAGTGTTATTAGTAACGGTGAGCACTACAGCAGGAATCTTTTCTTTAGGATATTTAGCAAGCACTTTTTCAAGTTTTGCAACATCTATATTTCCTTTAAAAGGAATTTCTAGTTGCGTATCAGATGCCTCATCTATGGTACAATCGGCTGCTATTGCTTTACGAAACTCAATATGCCCTTTGGTAGTGTCAAAGTGTGAGTTGCCAGGCAATATATCACCTTCTTTAATAATTGTAGAATAGAGCACATTCTCAGCAGCTCTTCCTTGATGAGTGGGGATAAAATAATCATATCCTAATATCTCTTTTATGGTATCTTTCAAATTGTAATAAGAGCGTGCACCAGCATAGCTCTCATCGCCTTCCATCATTGCCGACCACTGCTTGTCGCTCATAGCCCCTGTACCCGAGTCTGTGAGTAGATCTATAAACACATGATTGCTCTTCAATCCAAATAGATTGTAGTTTGCTTCTTTTATCCAATTAACCCGCTCTTCGCGAGTGCTTCTCTTGATGGTTTCAACCATTTTAATGCGGTACGATTCTGCAAATGGTAATTTCATGATTGTCTTGTTTTATATGTTTTGTGTATTAATGTAGTTTTCACAAAGAGCAGTTTCCCCTTTGTGCAAAAAAATATGGTAAATGATATAATAATGTTGTGTGTCACTTTTGGATGAAAGCGACATGTATAAACACTTCATAAGGTAAAATGAAGTGTTTAGTAGGTGTATGTATCTCTGCGTTTGATATTAAGGTATTGCTGTTTTCGTGTCATGCTCACATTGTGTTTTGAGATTAAAACTAGGTTTTATTCTTCTTCTGATTCTTCCTCGTCTTTTTTCTGAAGTCTTTCAAACTCTTCAGCCTCTTCTTCATAATCATAAAAAAGGAAGTCGTTATACGGAAAACGAGTGATATGAACTTCTTTAGCTTTATCGTAGATTAGTTTTTTAAGCTCGTCTATATTATCATTCTCTTTTGCCGAAATGAAAATGCAGTTTTCATTTAACTTGCTCATCCACGACTTTTTCAATTCCTCTAAAGAGATATTTTCTTCGGTGTTTGGTGTGAGGTCATCTTCGTCTTTAGGAGTATAAGAAAATGCATCTATTTTATTAAATACAATAATAGTAGGCTTTTCCTCTTTTTCAATTTCGAATAATGTTTTTTCAACAATCTCTATTTGCTCTTCAAATCCAGGGTGAGAGATATCTACAACATGTATAAGTATGTCAGCTTCACGCACTTCGTCTAAAGTGGATTTAAAAGACTCTACCAAATGTGTAGGCAGTTTTCTGATAAATCCAACAGTGTCTGTCATCAAAAAAGGCAGATTACCTATCACTACTTTCCTAACAGTAGTGTCTAGAGTAGCAAAGAGTTTGTCTTCAGCAAAAATATCCGATTTGCTCAACACATTCATAAGGGTAGATTTGCCCACATTGGTATATCCCACTAAGGCAATGCGAACAAGCTGGCCACGGTTTTTGCGTTGCACAGCTTTTTGCTTATCAATTGCAATAAGATCTTTTTTTAGTTTAGATATTTTGTCAAGAATAATTCTGCGGTCGGTCTCAAGCTGTGTTTCACCGGGTCCGCGCATATATCCTCCACCACGCTGACGGTCAAGATGTGTCCACATACGTGTTAGTCTTGGCAGCATATATTGATATTGCGCTAATTCTACTTGTGTTTTGGCATTTGCACTTTGCGCTCTCATGGCAAAAATGTCCAATATAAGGCTAGTTCTGTCCAAGATAGGCACTTCAAGTATTTTTTCAATGTTTCTAAGTTGGCGTGCCGAAAGCTCGTCATCAAAAATAACAAGACCTATTTTGTTATCGCCCTCTTCTTGGCTTTCTATATATTCTTTTATTTCATCAAGCTTTCCTGTTCCTACAAATGTAACAGAGTTAGGCATAGTTAGGCGTTGGGTTACTCTATGAACGGGTTTAATTTTAGCTGTCTCAGCTAAGAAGTCTAACTCATCTAAATATTCATTTACTTGCTCTTCGGTCTCTTCCTGAGTGATGAGTCCTACCAGAATAGCATTTTCGGTTTTTAGATCAGTTGCTATAAAATCTTTCATCTATTATTCTTATGGTTGTTCTTTAAATCAAATAATCTGCTTGTCGGTTATTTGAATTGAGTATTCATCATTATTTCTATTACAAATATAATCAATTATTTATATAATTAATAATTTATTTATTTTAGATTTGAAATAAAGTTGTTTGTGTGAAAGGGTATTGTAAACCTGAATTTAATTCATTGTTTATTTGAATTAATGTTTAACATAGACATTTTTATTGGTGTGTTTTTATTGATGCGGGCAAAAAATAGGTGTTTTTGTTAGTTTTATACACTAAATGTTGAATTCTGTATGCTTGATTTGATTTTCATGTCTTGATTGTTGAATACTTACACCTCCGATTTGACTTTCATGCTTTGAATGTTTAAACCGAGCACGTCAGTTTGGACTTTTATGACTTAAATGTTGAATCTGAATACCTAGGATTGGAAAAAGAAGGGTTAATTGTTGAATCCAATGACATAGGGTTGGAAAAAGAAGACCTAAAACTTGAATCCCACCACCTCTGATTTAATTTTTAACTCATAAAGTTCAGTCCAGTTTGCAACAAACGGCTCAATTTAATAAGATAGTAGCTTATCACAAAGATGGTTCTTTCTGAAAAAAACAATGTTTTACTATTGATCTGTAAATAGCGTAAGTGGAATCTTGTTTATTGGATTAACTAATTGTAAAAGAATAGATTTAGGTGTTTTGTTGAGCTTGGTGAAAAGGATAAAACAGGAGTCAGGCTGTTGTAATTAAAAAATATAGTTAGTGTAAAAGGATGTCTTTTCTCTCGCCTTTTAAAACAGGTAAAGACAATTTATACTTAACAGCAAGAAAACGAATAAGAATAACAACTGCTGCTGTAGATAGCTCTATAAATATTACATTGAGTTCAGTTTTTTTAGAAAGTGTTACAAACACTATTCCGCCGATAACGCACGCCAAAGCATATATCTCTCTTCTGAAAATTAAGGGAATTTCGTTTATTAGCACATCGCGTATAACACCGCCAACTGCCCCTGTGCTAGTTCCCATAACTACTGCAACCCATGGGTCAAAGCCCAAGCTAAGTGTTTTTTCCGCTCCTACTACCACAAACAGAGCAAGGCCAATACTGTCGAAAGCAAAGAAAGCACTATCAAGGCGTATTAAATGGTTATGAAAAATCATTACAAAAATCAATGCAAATAGAGTACACCATAAATAAAACGGATTGTTCATCCAAAAAGGAGTTACTCCTAATAGTAAATCACGCAGCGTGCCTCCTCCAACGGCTGTGGCCAAACCTACTACATATGCGCCAAAGAGGTCAAATTTTTTGGCCGATGCTAAACGAACACCACTAATAGCAAAAGCAAATGTGCCAATGAACTCTATTATATCTACAAATTGAATTGTGCTGAAATCAAACATCTATTATCAATATTTTACTAATTGTACAACTGTGTTTAATGTGTATTTGTTTTTTTGATTAAACTAAATAATCATTCCACTTGCTAGGCAAATGTTTTCATCTGCATCATATACAACTCCGAATTGGCCAGCAGCAATTCCTTGTATTTTATCGTCAGATACTATTTTGTATAAATCACCTTGTTTTAAAATACGTCCTTTGGTGAATTCAGGTGTGTGTCGAATTTTGAAAGTGATATGTTTCTCATCATCAAAATCTCCCCATATATCTTTGGTTATAAATTGGAAGCCTGAAAGATTTACTTCGTAGCCATATTGGTGTTGAGTTTTGTATCCTTTTGAAACATAAATGATATTGCGGTTGATATCTTTTTTAATAACAAACCAAGGACCACCACTCAGCCCTAATCCTTTGCGCTGACCAATTGTATGAAACCAAAACCCCTTGTGAGTTCCTAGAATGTTTCCTGTTTCTAACTCTACAATCTGGCCTTGTTTCTCCCCTAAATATCGCTTGATAAAGTCGTTATAGTTTACCTTTCCTAAAAAACATATACCTTGACTGTCTTTACGCGCTGCCGAAGGCAAGTGTTGTTTTTTTGCTATCTCTCTAACCTCTTTTTTATCCATACTCCCAATGGGGAACATTAGTTTAGAAACTTGCATATAGTCTATTTGCCCCAAAAAGTAGGTCTGATCTTTTACTTTATCCTTTGCAGTAGAGAGCCATGTGAGTCCATCTTTCTCTGTTGTAGATGCATAGTGACCTGTTGCTATTTTATCAAATTCATGACCCCATTTATCATTGAAGATGCCAAACTTTATTAGTTTGTTGCACATCATATCAGGGTTGGGAGTCAACCCACGCTTCACATTTTCTATTGTGTATTTTACAACATTAGCCCAATACTCTTCATGCAGCGATACTATTTCAAGTTTGCAACCATATTTCTTTGCAATATATGTAACAATCTCTATGTCTTCTTCTGCCGGGCAGTCAACAAACCCATGTTCATCTTCCATCCCAATTTTTATATAAAAAATTGTTGGGTCGTAACCTTGCTCTTTTAGTTGATGTACAACTACTGAGCTATCTACTCCTCCTGATACTAATGCTGCTATTTTCATATTCTTAAAATTGAACTGCAAAAATACATAGAAGTCCGCAATATATAAAACAAAGTAAAAGCAGTGAAAGTAATTAATGTGAAAATTATTGAGATTGTTGTTTTTCTGCTCCTAAAGTAAGCTGTTTCTATCTTGTTATAAGTATTGCATAAAATACACTCATCATTTACTTGTTGCCATCATTACACTATTTAATAAAAAAGAAATAGATTGAAAAGAATAAATGACTATCTTTACATATTAGATATATTCACTACAAGTAGCTTCTTTAAAAGTGTTGCTACACGCAGGTATAATCTAATCTACACGGAGTAAAGTGATTTACAATGTGTGTTCTGACTCATGTATAAGCATTTGCTAAGAGTCAATTAAAAGAAAACAACAACAACATATATAATGATTAACAAATGGAATTTTTTAACCCTAACAACCGAGCAACAGGATAAAAAAGAAATACTAACAGACCAATTATCAATAGACCCTTATTTAGCCAAGTTGCTAGTGCAAAGGGGTATAGACTCAAAAGAAAAAGCTTTTGACTTTTTTAATCCCAATTTAGAAAACTTGCACGATCCATTTCTGTACCCAGATATGGGACTAGCAGTAAAGCGAATTGAGAAAGCTATAGGTAACAAAGAGAGAATTCTTATTTATGGAGACTACGATGTGGATGGCACAACGGCCGTGGCATTGGTTTATAAGTTTTTGCGCAGATTCACTAATAATATAGATTATTATATCCCTGATAGGTACGATGAAGGGTATGGTATATCTTATCAGGGAATTGATTATGCAGAGGAAACAGGTGTAAAACTAGTTATTGCCCTTGATTGTGGTATAAAAGCAATTGCCAAGATTGACTATGCCAAAGAGAAAGGTATAGATTTTATTATTGGCGATCACCATATGCCCGATGAGCAGTTGCCCAAAGCTGTAGCAGTGGTTAATGCCAAAAGAGTAGACTCTATCTACCCTTACTCCGAACTATCGGGCTGTGGTGTAGGTTTTAAAATTGTGCAAGCCTTTTCTATACAGAACAACTTGCCTCTTTCAGAGATTACAAGCTTATTAGACATGGTAGCTGTAAGTATTGCCTCTGATATAGTTCCTATGACAGGTGAGAATAGGATACTTATGTATCATGGACTAAAGCAACTCAACTCAAATCCTAACTTTGGACTGAAAGGAATTATCGATATTTGCAGACTCAATAGAAAAGAGCTTGCATTAGAAGATATTGTCTTTAAAATTGGTCCACGTATCAATGCATCGGGGCGTATGATGAATGGTAAAGAGGCTGTAGAATTGCTTTTATCACCCGATATGACATCTGCTCGCATAAAAACGAAGAGTATAGATAAGTATAACGAAGATAGGAGAGAACTCGATAAAAAGATAACTAAACAGGCTATTAATTATATAGACGATCATGTAAACATTGAATCGCTCAAAGGAATAGTAGTGTATGATGAAACATGGCATAAAGGAATTGTTGGAATAGTAGCTTCAAGGCTTACCGAGCGTTATCATAGACCAGCAATTGTGCTTACAAAATCAAACGGAATGATCTCGGGTTCAGCAAGATCTGTTCACGGGTTTGATGTATATAAAGCTATTGAGTCTTGTCGCGATATATTAGATAATTTTGGTGGACACACTTATGCTGCCGGATTATCTTTGAAAGAAGAGCATCTCCCAGAATTTAAAAGACGTTTCGAAGCTATCTCATTCGATGAGATAGAAGTAGGTACAATTCGTCCTCAATTACTTGTAGATTTAGAAATTCCTTTATCTTCTATAACAGATGAGTTTGTTGAAAGCCTAGCCAGGTTTGCGCCTTTTGGTCCTGATAATAGCAATCCCGTTTTCTTAACTAGAGGGGTAATTGATGATGGTGGAAGTAAATTGGTGGGCCGAGGTTTACAACATATAAAGATGGAGCTAATAGATGCAACTATCGATACCCCTATGCAAGCTATTGCTTTTGGCTTTGCCAATTTCTTTAATGAAATAAAACAATATCAGCCCATTGATATTTGTTATACAATTGAGAAAAACAGACATAGTGGTCAAGCTTACACACAGCTGATGATTAAGGATATTAAGCTATCTAATCGATAAGAGAATAGAATTATAACGTTTCTCACAATTTGAAGTGTAATATGCATTCAGAGCTATTTCATGAAACCTTACAGAAGTATTGGGGCTATACGTCATTTAGACCATTGCAAGAAGAGATTATTCAATCTGTTTTCGATGGCAATGACACGCTAGGTTTGATGCCCACAGGAGGTGGTAAGTCTTTAACTTTTCAGGTACCCGTGATGGCAATGGAGGGTATATGCTTAGTTGTAACGCCTTTGATTGCCTTAATGAAAGATCAAGTTGATAACTTGAAAGAGCGAGGTATAAAGGCTTCATATATTTACTCTGGAATGTCAAGAGACCAAATTATTACAACCCTTGAGAATTGTATTTTTGGCAACTTCAAATTTCTCTATGTTTCTCCAGAGCGTTTAACTTCTGATATATTCTTGGTAAAGCTACGTGCTATGAATGTGTGCATGTTAGTTGTTGATGAATCTCATTGTATTTCTCAGTGGGGATACGATTTTCGTCCTTCTTATTTGAATATTGCAGATATTCGCACCCATCTTCCAGGAGTTCCGGTGTTGGCTCTTACAGCAACTGCTACAAAAGGAGTTGTTGATGATATTCAAGAAAAGTTGCTTTTTGAGAAGCCAAATGTTTTTCGTAAAAGCTTTGAACGGAAAAATCTATCATATGTAGTTAGGTACAGCGAAAATAAAATAGCCGAGTTAGTAAACATACTCAACTCTGTTGCTGGTACTGCTATTGTGTATGTGCGTAGCCGAAAAGGAACAAAAGAGGTTGCAGAGGCTCTTGTGAGAAAAGGTATCAATGCAAGCCATTTTCACGCGGGCCTTTCGCATGAGATGAAAACTGCGAGGCAAAATGAATGGAAAAACGATACCTGCCGTGTAATTGTATCTACCAATGCATTTGGGATGGGTATAGATAAGCCCGATGTGCGTTTGGTTATTCACATGGACCTTCCCAATTCATTAGAGGAATACTATCAAGAGGCGGGCAGGGCAGGGCGCGACGAGAGGAAGTCTTATGCAGTTATTCTTTGGAACAAACAAGACACCATAAATTTAAAGAAGAGAGTCTCAAACTCATTTCCATCAAAAGAGCATATACTACGAGTATATGAATGTTTGGCTAATTATTATCAAATTGCAGCAGGATCGGGCAGAGGTTTGGTACTTGATTTTAATTTAAACGAGTTTTGCAATACTTTTCGCCTATCTCTCTTACAAACTCATCATGCGTTAAACATATTATCGCTTGCAGGCTATATTGAGTATACCGATGAGGTGGATAATCGCTCGCGGCTTATTTTTAGAGTTTATCGCGATGAGTTATATACGCTTCGCCTTACTCAAGAGTATGACCAACTAGTGCATGTAATACTACGTAACTATACAGGGGTTTTCACCGACCATGTTTATATTGATGAAGCTTTAATTGCATCTAAAATAAACAAAACACGTCAAGAGGTATACGAAATGCTTACTACTATGTCTAAAGCAAAATATATAAACTACGTTCCACAAAAGAAAACCTCCTTTATTATTTACCCCACTTCAAGAGAAGAGAATCAGTTTGTGCGCATTCCTAAATCAGTGTATGAAAAAAGGAAAAAAAGATTTAAAGGAAGAATAGATGCAATGATTGATTATGTTGAGAGAGAGAGGGTTTGTAGGAGCAGAATGCTGCTAACTTACTTTGATGAACGTAAAACACGGAACTGTGGTGTTTGCGACGTTTGTTTGCAGAAAAGTAAAACTGGTCTATCAAACTTTGAGTTTGAGAGAATTAAAGAATTGTTGTTAGATAGTTTTGCCGAGTCAAATAGGTTTCGATTAAATGAACTGGTAGATAGCGTAAAGTCCTCTTTTGCAGATAGTGAGAAAGTTATTACTGTACTTCGATTTCTTATAGAACATGAAGTGTTTGAACTCGAAAATGATGTTGTTACCATCCGCGAGAAAAAATAAAAAGAATCTTCTTCAAGTTTTGTTTGTAGTTTTTATAAAAAGTACTATCTTTGCAGTTCCAAAAATAAGAAAATGGCCCCGTAGCTCAACTGAATAGAGTATCTGACTACGGATCAGAAGGTTCCAGGTTTGAACCCTGGCGGGGTCACAATTTTAAAGCTGCTTCTTAATTGAAGTAGCTTTTTTTATTTTGAAACAGCTAAACCAATTAGGGTGGAAAATGAATAAAAGGCCTGATGTGTTTAATCCACCAGGCCATAATAAAGCTATTTACAATGATAATTTAATTATCTTTTGTATAAGCGTTTGTCTTATCACAAGCAACTTGTTTGTAATAAGATGTGTTTTTAGCTTTTCTTTCGTACAGACTACTTCTTAAATGCTGACGAAGCTTTTTTGTAGCTAACTCTCCAAGCTTTATTTACTCTTACAAGAAACTCTTCAAAACTTTCTTTTACTATGTCCCATCTGTTTTCGGTCATTCCTTCATAGTCGTCCAGCTTTTTAGTCAGGTCAAGTTTTATTTCTTTCAGTCTTTCTAGCTTTTGGCTGTACTCCTCTTTCAAATCATCCGAAACCTCATTGGCCTTTTTTTCCATATCGGCTATATGATTTATTATTTCATCTAAGACTGAATGTGCTTTTTCTCTAAAATCTTCTTTTTTCATATCATTTGATTAAATTAGTGTGTTTATATTAAACGTTTGTTTCATGAATTTAGTTCAAATCATAAAAATGATATATTAGAGGGATAAAATTAAAAGGTTTATTTTTACAAAGCAAACAATTATCTATCTTTGTAATTACATTAATTAATAGAATATTTTTATATGTTGAATATTATAATTTTTGGTGCTCCTGGTTCAGGAAAAGGAACACAAAGTGAAAAGCTGATAGATAAATATAACCTAACTCATATTTCTACAGGTGACGTGCTTCGTAAAGAAATAGAGAAGCAAACCAAGCTTGGTAAACTTGCAGATAAATATATGTCGGAAGGACAACTTGTACCCGACGAAGTTGTAATTAATATATTAAATGACCTTTTTGACGATAACATCGATAGCCAAGGTTACATTTTTGATGGTTTCCCTCGTACATTGAAACAAGGAGAGGCTATGGATAGCATGTTGCATGAAAAACAAAAAGACATCAATATTGTATTATGGTTAGATGTTGATGATGACGAACTCATCGACCGCTTATTAAAGCGTGGACAAGACTCTGGGAGAGATGACGACACGCTAGAAACAATTAAATTGCGATTACAAGTATATTACAACGAGACTGAACCCTTGAAAGAGTTTTATTTAAAACAGGGCAAACTAGCTAAAATAGATGGTATGGGAACTGTTGATGATATCTTTTCTAGAATAGAAAAGGCAGTTGATGGTATATTACTAAATCAATAAGTAATATTTATCTAACTTATTAATTCCACGAAAAACAAACAATATGGCTGAAACTAATTTTGTAGATTACGTAAAAATTTATTGCCGATCAGGCAAGGGAGGGCGAGGCTCCTCTCATTTTCGTCGCGAAAAGTATATACCAAAAGGAGGTCCTGATGGTGGCGATGGTGGCGATGGTGGCAGCGTTATATTGCGTGGAGATAGAAACTACTGGACATTGTTGCACCTTCGTTTCAAGAGACATATTTTGGCCGAACATGGCGAAGCAGGGTCGGGTAAGAAGTCTTCTGGTAAAAAAGGAAAGGACATAATTATTGATGTGCCTTGTGGTACTGTGGTGTATGATTCCTTAACGGGTGAGTATATCTGTGATATAACCGAACATGGCGAAGAGTATGTGCTGTTGAAGGGTGGTAGAGGAGGGTTGGGTAACACCCGATTCAAAACTCCTACTAATCAAGCTCCACGTTATGCGCAGCCTGGTGAGCCATTTGAGGAGCGCAGGGTTGTTCTTGAGTTGAAGTTGCTAGCCGATGTAGGCTTGGTGGGCTTCCCCAATGCAGGAAAATCTACTCTCTTGTCGGTAGTATCTGCGGCTAAACCCAAAATAGATAATTACCCTTTTACTACTCTTGTTCCAAATTTGGGAATTGTTGATTATCACGACCATAAATCGTTTGTGATGGCCGATATACCCGGAATAATTGAAGGGGCAAGTGAAGGAAAAGGTTTAGGCACTCGCTTCTTGCGTCATATAGAGCGCAACTCGTTGTTGCTTTTTGTGATTCCTGCCGATGCTGATGACATTAAAGCTGAATACAATATCTTGCTTAATGAACTAACGCAGTACAATCCAGAGTTGGCCGATAAACAACGTGTTTTAGCTATCTCAAAAACAGATTTACTAGACGATGAGTTGCAAGAGGAAATCTCTAAAGATTTACCAGATGTTCCTTATGTATTTATTTCTGCAGCAACTAATACAGGCCTTTCGCAACTTAAAGATATGCTTTGGAAAGAGTTGAATAGCGAGGATTGTATAGTACCGAAAAAAGATACTTTTGAAAAAGATTCACTTATTCATCGCAATCTCGATGTTAAATCTATTGAGTTTGATGACGACGATGATGATATCCCATTTGATAACTCTGACTCTGACGATGATGATGACTATGAAGATTACTCTTACTTAGACGCATAGTTTTAGGTATCATATAGAAGTTTAATATATGAAAAAGCATCCCGAATACAGCAACCTTCTCCAGTTCGACAGTCTCAACAAAGAGGTTGGGGTAGAGCACTTTTGCACTACTCGCAAAGGAGGAGTGAGCATAGGGTCTTTTTCATCGTTCAACTTGGGTAATTATTCTGACGATAACCCAATAGATATTTTTGAAAACAGGCAAATCTTATCACGAATGTGGTATATGGATATTGCCGATTTTATTATTCCTCACCAAACTCATAGCAATAGAGTATTAGTTATAGATGAGGAATTTATGAATGCAAGTCCTTCAGATAAAATCGAAACTTTGTATGGAGTTGATGCATCGATAACACATCTTAAAAACATTTTTATTTGTGCGACTACTGCAGATTGTGTACCAATTTTACTATACGATAAAAAAAAGAAAATAATTTCAGCTATTCACGCTGGGTGGAAAGGGATAGTTGATGGCATTATCTATAACACTATTACTAAAATGAGAGAAAGATACAATTGCAATCCCTCTCATATTGTGGCTGCTATCGGACCATCTATTTCTCAGAAGAATTATGAGGTGGGAGATGAGTTGATAATTAAGTTCAATGAAGCAGGTTTTGATTTGTTGTCAGCATCTTTCTTTAATGAAGAAACACGTAAGTGGCATATCGATTTAAAGCAAGTTACTTGCAACGAGTTTGTGCGGCTTGGTATTCCACTCAAACAGATTGAAATGTCCACACTGTGCACTTACAGTGAGCCTGAGCTGTTCTTCTCAGCTCGTCGGCAGTCAATAGTTTCTGGTCGTATGTTATCGGGGATTATGTTGGTCGATTAGGTCTTGGTTTGGTTAAGAAGCAACACAAGGTATTTTGCATAATATTTCTGTTAACCAAAAAAATACAGACAGCATCTACGAAAAGCTAAAACATGAATAATGTGGTTATCTATCTCTTATTGAGTGAGATGAGAGCCTTTCCTTAGTCATAGCATTTTAGTTTTATATCCCTGGTTGGGATTAGCAGTAAAAGTATGTGTTTATAAAAAAGTAATTTTTTTTGTAAAAAACATTACCGCTATGTCTTCATATGATCAGTCACAAGCTTTAGCACATTTTATCTTGCCTGAAGATATATCCTTGATAATTTTGATATTGTAAGTATTGAACAATTAGGAGAAGAACTGCATATTCATTTAGATGAATAACTCATACTACCCACTCTTTACAGTGCTGATAATGTTTCATCTAATGGATTCTCTCTTGAATCACAAATACATGATTTCCCAATTCGTGATCGCAAGGTAGAGCTTTATATACGCTGTTGCAGATGGCGTGAAAATGACACTGGAAAGCATTTCACGAGAGAGTTGACATTAACTTCAAAAGGCACGCGTTACACAATAGTTTTCGGGTCAGGTGATTCTTTCCAAAATACTTTGTTTCACTAATGATATGTGAGTTTTAAAGTTAGCGATATATAGACAACAAAAAAAAGAGTAGCTTTTTTCAAAACTACTCTTTTTTTTGATACATGTATCCAATCCTTAAGGATTAGATTACAACAGTTTGTTTATTAGAAACGGTCGCTAATAACTTTCCAATCTAAAATTTTCCATACTTCTTTCAGGTGGTCAGCTCTGCGGTTTTGGTAATCTAAGTAGTATGAGTGTTCCCATACGTCTAATCCCAATATTGGAGTTAATCCTTTTGTCATTGGGTTACCTGCATTGCTTTCTTTTTCAATAGAAAGGTTGCCTTTATCATCTTTTGCTAAAAACACCCACCCCGAACCAAATACGGCTAAACCAGCAGCAATAAATTCTTCTTTAAATTTCTCAAACGATCCGAATTTAGAATCAATAGCTTCAGCTAATTTACCTTGAGGTTCTCCACCACCATTTGCACTAAAAGAAGTGAAATATAACTGATGATTTATAGCTTGCCCAGCGTTATTAAAAATTCCTCCATCGCTTTCTTTCACGATCGTTTCTAAATCTGCATTTTCAAACTTAGTACCTACAATGAGTTTATTTAAGTTATCAATATAAGCTTGATAATGTTTGCCGTAATGAAGTTCCATTGTTTGTTTTCCAATAACTGG
>CAZBVD010000005.1:0-22525 GCA_964495235.1 uncultured Dysgonomonadaceae bacterium
CATAAGAAGTAAATCCACCTGCAATAGATATTTCTGTTAATAAACGTGCATCAGGTGTACCATGACGAACCTGAACTGGGTTTCTTACAGAAGATGTTACATTTCTACAAATAGCCACACCATAATTTACTGCCGGAAAGCCATTAAGCATAGATCGGCCAGTTTCACGACTTTTAACAATACCCGACTCAGCTTCACTATACCTATTCAATCGCGTATAACTATCAATAGTAGAAGGCAACAAGTCTGCTTCGCCCTCATCCTCTAGATACTTCAATAATTCTATGTGCTCATTCTCCAAAGCAACACCAGCACGAGGCTGAATAAGAGTAATGCCTTCTGCTTTAGCTTTGGCTAATTTGTTTCCAAATCTTTTTTCGTCCGATATTGTTTTTTGGTAAGCTACAGACTCGTCAAAATCAACGTCTTTGCCTGTTTTCCATTGCCCTAATACTTCTTTTCTCTCTTTAAAGAACTGGTCGTTAGAGAGCATCGTGTTGCTAATCTTCATTGTTTAATTTTTTAATTACAATTTAAAAGCTGTATGTTTTATAATTTTCTAGTAGAAAAAGTCACAGATAAGTGTATTACTTTGTTTACATCTTATCTAGTAATATAAATTTATATTATTTCTTTTTTCAAAATGGTTAAGGCTAGTTCTGCATCTACTGCGCATAAAAGCCCCATAGAGCCAAATATATACTTTTTATCTAATAAGTATTTTGGTTCTTTTGGCTTCAAAGACATCAAGTTTTGGTTGTCAGCTTTAACGCCCTCTAAAATACTGGCATAATTAGCTGAATTAACTAATACACCACCTATACCTATAACAAACTCTACATTGGTTAAGTCTTTGCCTGTTACAATATACATTTCACCAAATGGTGTAAAAGTACTTTCCACTTTTCCTGTATGTCGTTCAACAGCAATCCTCAACGCAGATTTTGCTAATCCTTCTTCAATTTTCTGATTGTCGCTATTTTTCATAGCTAGAGTATTGGGAAACTCCTTGCATGTTTTAATCCATTTTAAAATAACATCAACGTCTACCCCAATTTCATTAGATAAAACATTTAAATCAGTTTCATCGGCAAGAGGCCCCAAACTATATCTCATACCAAGATCGCCCTCAACAGTTCGTTTATTGTAGGGTTCGGGCAATCCCTTTATCATCACATTCTCAAAAGTGGGAATTCCAGCCGATATTGAGTAAATATCTGTAGTAGCACCACCAATATCAATGGCCATTAAATCGCCAATACCATCAATTGTGTCAGTACCTTTACTTAGAAGTTCACATCCATTGAGTACAGCTAGTGGTGTAGGTATTATTTCTGAGTTGGTCATTTGCTGTACCTTATGAAGCCCTTTAGCATCAATAATTTTACTTATGAATAGCTCCTTAATCTTTTGCTTTGCTGGTTCTATATTTAGTTTATTAAACTCTGGCATTACATTTTCGGTAATTACGAAATCTTTTCCAGATTCAGAAAAGACCTCTTCTACTTCATAAGATGCACTTTTGTTGCCTGCAACTATTGTAGAAAAGTTCCTATCAATTTCACACAACTTCCTAGCGTTGTTAATAATTACCTCTTTATTGCCACCGTCAGTACCACCGCATAGCAGTATTAAGTCGGGGTCAATATCATAGATCTCGTTCTGTTCAGCTTTTGAGATTTCAAAAGCATAAGTTTTCACTACTTTAGCTCCAGCACTTGAGGCCGCCATTTTCGCAGCTTTTGCAGTTAATTCTGGTACAAGCCCCAAAGCTACCATTTTAAGCCCTCCAGCAGCACTGCTACAACACAGAAGCTGATCGTACTTAAATACACCAATCTTATCTTCTAGTTTTTGCAAAGCATGGTTGTAGCCCTTCATCACATCAGTATCAATAGTAGTGAATGCTGCTGAAGTGCCTAATATTTCTGCTTTACTGGCATCTATTGCGGTTAGTTTAGTATATGTACTGCCAAAGTCTGCAGTAAGATATTTCATGTTTATTTAGAAAAAAGGATGTTTAAGTCTGTAATTGTAGTCTCTAGTTGTGTGTTAGGAGGGTACACTTTAGTGAAACCCATATCCAAGAATCGTTTTTCAACATCCTCGAAGTCCTGTTTGCCAACTACCAAGTTTCCTCCTGCCAATAAAGGAATGTCTTTCAGACCTGCTTCATCGCACTTATCTCTCAATCCATGGCAATCTATTTCTCCATGACCATAGAGAGATGATACAAGAATAGCGTCAGCATTAGTTTCAACTGCAGCTTGAACAAACTCTTCTTGGGAAACCATCACCCCCAAATTTATCATTTTAAATCCAGCCTCTTCCAGGGCAAAGGTTAGTATTTTATTGCCAACAGCATGTACGTCGGCACCTATAACTCCCGTTACAATAACTTTTTTTTCCATAATAGTGTCAATAGTATTATCTTTAAATTCTATGTTGCAAATTTAGTGACTTTATGATAATAAAAAAAGATAATAGCACTATTTAATTAGCTATCATAAAATATACCCAATGTATCTATATAGAATCATTATTTGAGGACTCTTTGAAATTAGGATTTGTGTAAAAAACAAATACAATAAGTGCCAACAACTCTATCACGCCACATAGCATGAAAGCACCTGAGTAATCTATTACCTGAACTAAATATCCAACCAAAAGCATTCCAAATCCTATTCCAGAATCAAAAAAGGTGAGATAAGTGGAGTTAGCAGCACCTCTTTTCTCGGCTTTTATATTATGATTTGCAATAGCTTGAAATGTTGCCATAATAATTCCGAAACCAAAGCCTAACACTAATGCTGAAAAATGGTATCCAAAAAAACTTTTATTAAATGTCAAAAAAGAAAGCCCAGCTATGAGCAACATTAATCCGAAGATACATATTTTCTTTGGGCCAACTTTATCAAAAGACTTACCACTTAATATACGCGATATAGCAATACCTACAGCTATGAGCAAGAAAAACAACCCGCTACTATCAATACCTATAGAACGACCGTAGAGTGCAATAAAAGAAATAATGCCCCCATAAGGTATTGTTACCAAAAACACATTAAGAGAAACAGGCAGAGCCTTCTTTTCAATCAAAGAGGACATCTTAAACTTTCGCTTCACAGAAACTATTTTGGGTACTCTAACAAATAAGGCAAGCACCAGTCCAAAGAAACTAAAGCCTGCCGCTGAATAAAACAGTCTTTTGTAATTGCTATCTCCAGTAATAGCAATAGCAATCAATGGCCCAATTGCCATTGCAATAGTCATTGACAATCCGAAAATGCCAATACCTTCGCCCCTTCTTTTCTCTGGAACTAAATCTACAGCAATTGTCGACCCTGCAGTACTCATAGCCCCCCAAGTGAGTCCATGCATAAACCTAAGCATAAGAACAAATAGAATTGATGTTGCCCACACATATCCAAAGAAGACAGCAGAAAACACTAATAATGATCCAACATATATGCTAAACCTCCCCATAACATCAAGTGCATAACCAGCAAAAGGGCGAATAAGCAAAGCAGCAATAGTATAAAAAGAGAGTACCAATCCTATCTGACTTTCTGTTGCAGAAAAATTATCTGTTAGAAAAACCGGCAAGACAGGCACCATAAAATAAAAGGCAATTGCCATCAGCAAGTTAGCCATTGCAATCAACGTAAAATCTTTTGTCCAGAGTTTATTTCTCATTGTATAATGATATTTTAAAATCAAAACTACAATTATATTTGTTTATTACAAAACTGTTTGTTTTATTAGCATGAACATTTAACGCATAAACACTGTTTATGCCATGAATACAAACTAATTAAATAAATTATTATACATCCTATGAAAATGAAAATTGAGGTATGGTCAGATATTATGTGCCCATACTGTTACATTGGTAAACTACATTACGAGAAAGCCCTCGAACAATTTCAATACAAAGATCAAATAGAGCTAGAGTGGAAAGCATTCCAGCTAAATCCTGACCTACCCGATAAAGGCAAGGGAATACCTGTAATGGACTATCTTCACAATACCGTTGGTGTATCTGAGGAGAATACAAAAAAAATGAACGAGCAGATTGCTGAACTAGCAAAAGAAAACGGTGTTAAATCAAACCTAGAGAATGCTATTGCAGCAAGCACGCTTGATGCACACAGGTTAATTAAACTAGCTGCCACCAAAGGGTTAGATTCAGAGGTTATGCTGCTTATATCTAAAGCATATTTTGAAGAAGCGAAAGACTATAGCGATCATAAAGTTTTGACAGAGATTGGAACAACTGTAGGGCTTAATGAGAAAGAAATTGAAAAGTTGCTGAGCAACGATGATTTTGCTTATGAAGTAAAACAAGACATTCAAGAAGCCAATAATTTAGGATTTGACACTGTGCCCACTTTCTTATTCAATAAAAAGCATGCCCTTGTAGGTTCTCAACCGATAGGCGCATTTATCAAAACATTGCAAAAATCTTTTTTAAAGTGGCAAAAGCAAGATTCTAATCAAAACAAAGATGGCGTGGATGTTACTCAAGGAAAGTCATGCTCTATTGATGGCACTTGCGATATTTAAAAGGTGCTTTTAGCTTTATTCAAGCCATATAATTTATAATTTGGCTCCTTTTGATTACTTTTGTGACTTAAATATTTTACAAATGGAATTTAAAATAATTGAGCACAGTAACAAAGAGCAGTGGGAGAAAGTATGGAAATTGTATGAAAACAGCTTTCCTATCGCAGAACGTAGAAAACTAGAAGATCATTTACGAGCTTGCGAAAACGAACTATTCTACCCTGTCTCTATTTGGGAAGAAGAAGACTTTATAGGCATAGTCTTCTATTGGGAGTGGAACAACTACCGATACATAGAATACCTTGCAGTAACACCGGAATTGCAAGGAAAAGGCTATGGCTCGCAAATAATTAATAAAATAAGAAATTCAAAATATACCATTATACTAGAAATAGATCCGTTGATAAATGAGTTAACTGTAAGAAGACTGCAGTTTTATGAAAGAGCAGGCTTTACACTCACACCCTACAGATTTATGCATTTACCCTACCGGATAGATGGAGCTCCTCAAGAGTTGCTTATATTAAGCTATCCACAAATGATAACCAAAGAGCAGCACAACGATTTTCTTAAATTTATAGACATGCATGTACGCAATTATTGTGAAATGCCTTCTTAACAAGTAGTTGAATAAATCGTTTAATCTCATTAAAAGGTTAACTTGAAGTTTACACAACAATTTATAATATAAAACAAGAATGTAACCCACAAAAAAAGCTTCGATTTTTTCAAATCGAAGCTTTTTTATTTATTATAACTCTGCTCAGAGTTAATATTATTAAGATCATACTATCTAATTCTATTTAACGACCTTATCAAAGCCTCATCAGCACCAATCTTTCTAATAGCTAAATAGGTCAACACAATTGCTGCAAAAGGAGTAATCATGCCAACACCTACATGTTCAAAAATAGAATTAGCTTCAGGATTGCGCTTTATAATATAAAAAGCAATCAATCCATAATAGCCTAATATCATAAATAGATTAAAGCTAGCCAATCTTATTTGAAGCATTCTTTTATTATACAAGAATACAATCCCAACAGATAGTATTGCACTTATAGTCCCTATAATAAAGAGAGCAACTGTAGAAAATATTATCTCTTGATTCATGTAAAAACCCAATGCTTCAAAATTAACAATCTCTCCAGCAAAGGTAAATACAGCCAATTTTGTAAGCAGACTCACCACCATGCAAATTGATGCTAGTAATAAGTATACAGTTTGAATACGTTGCAACATAATCTAAAATTGATCTTTTTCTCTGTTTGGATTACGGCTATAAATCTCACCGTGCTCCAATTCATCAATTGCAAGTAATGATGGCTTAGGAAGTTTTTCGTAAAAACGAGAAATCTCTATCTGCTCGTGGTTTTCAAATACCTCCTCTAAATTGTCGCTATATGAAGCAAACTCTAGAAGCTTTGCATCTAAGTCTTGTTTCATTACAACAGAAATTTGATTAGATCTTTTTCCTAATACTTTAACTGTTTCATAAATGTTTCCAATTTTAGCTGACAAGTCTGATAAATTTCTAGTTTCAGTTGTTGTACTGGCTGTTACTCTTTTATAATCCATTATAATATATATATAAAGTTTTGTTTGTTGTTAATATCTGTATTGTATATACTGTTTTATTACGAAGTTGGGAGCTTATCAATTATCTCTTGTGCTACCTCATAATACTTTTGAGCTTCTTTTAAAAATTTACCTGTAGGATATGAGTTAATATAGTTAAAATACTCATCAATTACTGACCTATACCGCTGAGCCTTTGCCTGTCTAATACTATTCTCAGCTAATTCAAATCGAGCTCTAAGTATTAGCATTTGAAACTCTTCAGCATACTTAGAGTAGGGATAATCTTTTAATGCCTCACGTGATGTTATCACACTCGACTCGTAATTATTACCCATATAGTTACCCAATCTTAAGTATAACTTTGCTGCCATCAACTCTTTATATGCAAGTTTTTCTTGTAGTTCAAACAAATACTGTTTAGCTTGATTGGCTCTTTCAGTTTGAGGATAAAGCTCTATATAGCGTTGAAACTCTGATATAGCTTTATACGTTTTTGTTTGATCTAGTTCAGGCTGGGGCGAATCTAAATACATACCATAAGCAGCATAGTATAGTGCAGGCTCGGCATACTCACCCTTAGGATAAGTATTATAGTAGGTAGTAAATATTTGTGTTGAAGATAAATAGTCTTTAGAGTTGTAATAACTCTGACCCAACAAATATAAAGACTCCTCTGCATCAGCCGTTCCTTTCATGTAAGGAACTAGGTCCTCTAACAGAGCGATTGATCGACTATACTTTTTATCTTCAAAATACTTTTTTGCATATGTATATTTCAAATCTCTATCTGTGCTTTTGAGAATTTTGTTGTACTCACCGCACGAGCTGAAAGATATTGCAATAGCAAAAAGAAGGACTAATTTAGTTATTTTATTTCTTACCATGTATCACCTACGTATTTTAAATTGCAAATTTACTGAAACTTTCGCATTAAATCAGAACTGAATACGATTTTATTCTATTTTAGTACTTTGTAAAAGAAATTCAAGTAAACTATCCATATATTTTCTATCATTAGCCAAGCGTGGCACTTTGTTTTGTCCTCCCATTTT
Organism: uncultured Dysgonomonadaceae bacterium; assembly: GCA_964495235.1. Classification (GTDB taxonomy): domain Bacteria; phylum Bacteroidota; class Bacteroidia; order Bacteroidales; family Dysgonomonadaceae; genus UBA2632. The sequence goes on from CAZBVD010000005.1 coordinate 7,200, forward strand.
TTCTCTTGACTCCATCCATTTATAAAAAAAATTGCAAGGTACCACTTTAATTATTGGCATCCTCAATGATAATCCAAAAGATCGTTTTGCCTCATAGTCAGAGTTGAGAGACTTAAGTGAAGCATCTAGTGTTTTTGTAAACAAGTCTATATCAGATGGTAAAGTCTCAAATTCTATTAGCCATTCGTGCGCTCCACTGTTATTATCGCCAAAAAACACAGGAGCTGCAGTATATTCTGTTATTTTTGCCCCTGTTATCTTACATGCTTCCTGCAAAGCACTTTCGGCATTATCTATCATCAACTCTTCGCCAAAGGCGTTTATAAAATGCTTTGTCCTACCAGCAATTTTAAAAAGATGAGGTTGTAAAGAAGTAAATACAATTGTGTCTCCTATTAGGTAGCGCCATAATCCTCCACTTGTAGAAATTAGCATTGCATACTTTACTCCCACCTCAACCTCGTTTAATGTTAATGTTTCAGGATTTTGATCATTCCACTGTCCATTTGGAATAAACTCATAAAAGACCTCATTGTCTAGCAATAGCAATAAATCTGAAGAGTTTGGAGTGTACTGAATTCCAAAAAAACCTTCCGATGCATTATATGTTTCCCAATAAGTCATTTTTGGAGAAGTAATCAGTTTTTCATACTGCTCTCGATATGGCACAAAACTAACGCCTCCATGAAAAAAAACTTCTAAGTTTGGCCAGATATCAGATATACTTTGACCGGTATCTTTTGTTATTTTTTTTAGTAAAACAAGCATCCACGATGGGACACCTATAAGCGAACGAATGTCTTTGTTAATTGCATACTCCGTTAATTTTTCTAACTTCACATTCCATTCAGGAATCAATGAAATTTCCTCAGGAGTACGCTTTCTCTTTGCCCACCAAGGTAAGTTCTTAACTAATACTGCTGAAACATCGCCTGTAAAAATGCCATCTCCAATTGTATTCACCTGCTGGCTTCCACCTAACACAAGAGATTTGCCAAACATAAATTTATTTTCAGGAAAATGCTTTGCATACAAAGCTAGCATATGATATCCACCTCTGTAATGACAATTTTTTAATGACTCTTTAGTTACTGGTATATACTTGCTTTTATCATTAGTAGTACCCGACGACATTGCAAACCATTTTACAGGAGTATCCCAAAGAACATTGTTTTTTCTTTCATTTATTATAATATCTAAATAGGGCTTCAAATCATCGTATCCCATTATAGGTACAAGTTTTTTGAAATCTTTGGGAGTTTTTATTTGATCAAAATTATTCTTTTCACCAAAATATGTTCGCCGTCCGTGCGATATGATATAATTGAACGTTTGCAACTGCTTTTCCCAAGGTCTTTCAATAAATGCATCTATTGGCTTATAGAATGATGAGAATACTAAATCATATATATATTTAACCATTGGTAATTAATTATTTTTTATCACAAAGATAGTGGATACTTCCAAAAAGCAGCTATAATAATTCAACACTTTAAATTTAAAGATACAATAAGAATTAAACTGACAGATAAACTGTGCTAGCCAATCCGGCTAATCTTTTGAAGTCGTTCTTCATCTATTATTTTTATTTTGCGTCCATCCATCGTAATAATTCTCTCATTTTCAAAAATAGACAGTGTGCGTATAGCATTTGATGTAGTCATATTAGAGAGATTGGCCAAATCTTCGCGTGATAGATAAATACTAATTGTAGCTCCATCTTCTTCTAGACCATAGTTATCTTTCAGAAAAATAAGAGATTCTGCCAATCTGCCTCTTATATGCTTTTGAGTAAGATTTACCACACGCCTATCGGAAACACCCAAGTCAACAGACAGTAATCGTATAAAATACAAAGCCAATGCTCCACTATTTCGCAAAATTTGCTCAACAATTTTCATCGAGATTAGGCAAATTTCAGAAGACTCAAAGGCTGCAGCAGATGTTACATAAGATTCTTGCGCAAAATATGCACGATATCCAAAATACTGAAAAGGGCGCACCATCCTAACTATCTGACTACGACCGCCAACCCCTTCTTTATATATTTTTATTTTGCCTTCCAGCAAACACATAAGGTCTTTGGGGGTTTCATTCTCGTAATAAATAATCTCGTTCTTCTTAAAATTGACGAAACGCGCGTTTCCCCGCAATAGTTTCTGCTCTTTCTCATTCAATATCCTCCAAATATCTGGTAGTGATGCTGAAATATCTATAGATTTAATCTTTTTCACTTTTAGTCATTTTAGATAAAATGCATGTTGTAAAACATTGTTGTAGAACACAAAAATAAAGAAAATATCTCATAATCTGCAATATTTGACCATATTTAAACCATTTTGAAATAAAAAACCTTCTAAAACTATATACAGCTCCTACGTTTATTTCCCCAACAAAACACTTTATTATTAAATAAAACTTGTAAGTTTGCACTATCCACCAACTATAGAGAATGAAAAAAATAATCCTATATACATTTATATTGCTACTCTCAATAAATTCTAAAGCTTTTTCTCAACAAGAAGAAACAATAAATACTATACTAGAAAAAGCAATGAAAGCTGCTGAAGAGTATTCTGGACAAGTTGAAGAATATAATGCAGAAGTATACACGAGAGTATATGTTCAAACATTAAAAAAGAATATTCTTTATAGGTACACACACTTTATACCTAAATTTGTATTGCATGACAGAGATGACGATGAAGGACTAATAGAAGTGTTTAGCGATGTAACATTCAATTATCCGAACAATTATACTGCAGATATAAAACATTTAACAGGCACATTCTCCCAAAAACATGTAGAAGAAATGTTGCCATCAAATCTAGTGCATTTAAACGTGTATAACCAGATGTCGAGTAACGAGCGTTTCTTTATGCCTTTGCGAGAAACCTCAAAAAGATATTATCGTTACGAATTAAAACAAACGTTTACACAAGGCGGTATCACTTTCTACACTATCTCCTTTAACCCTATCTACAAATCGCCCAAACTACTCAAAGGCTCATTCGTATTAGAGAAAGATACCTGGCGTGTTACCCAACTTGTGTGCGAAGGAGTAGATTTGGCTTCAGAGTTTTCAATTGAATTATATATGGGTAATACAGCAGCTACAAATACACTCCCAGTAAAAGGTGTTATTCATCAAAAGTTTTCTTACTTAGGAAATGTTGTAACAAACAGAAACCTAGTAAGTATTGACTACGGTCTTATAAAACTAAAAGAAAAAAGGGCCAAATCAAAAAACCTAAATATTAGTAACTTCTACAAAGTAAGGTTAGACTCTGTTCCTATCAATAATAAGGCCTCTTTTTGGGAAAAAGAACGTAAAATACCTTTACAAACAAAGGAGCAAGAATTACTAAACAATTTTTATTTAAAGCAAGAACAAGACACAATTAAGGAAAAGGAAAAGGAAAACAATGCAGTAGATTGGGCCAAATCTATGACAAAAAACTCTCACTATAGATACAAAGACACCAATATTAAGTACAGTGGCATTTTTAACCCCGCTTCATTGAGCTACTCATCTCTTGATGGATTGACCTATGGTCAAAAATTAGCTGTAAACTATGAGCTAAAAAGACAATCAAGCCTTGAAATGGATGCATTTGTGGGTTACATGTTTAAAAGGAAAGAACTATTCACAAAAATGACTGCCTCTTGGAACTATAATCCAACACACCTTGGAAGACTATCACTTTCTGTAGGAAATGGCAACAAAACCTACAGCTCTAGCTTCTTAGAAGAAATACAGGATAGCCTTATCAACAGCGGACTCAACATGGACCACCTTGCACTAGACTTTTATAAAGACTATTACTTTCGTTTATACAACACCGTAGAAGTTATAAATGGTTTTTCTATAGGTACAGGTTTAGACTATCGCATTCGCGACCTCACAGACAATAAAATAGACAACCCTGAAAATAGCCCTCTCATTTCAATTCAAAATACAAGTGCTGAAGGAATAACTAAATTGTTTAACAGACAAAAAATATTTGCCCCCATATTATCTTTAACCTGGACACCCGAACAGTATTACCGTTTTGAACGCAGACAGAAAATATATGTGCGATCACCCTATCCTACTATGAAAGTGCAATTTTCGAAAGGAATTAAAGGTCTTTTAGGTAGCACATCAGAGTACAATAGATTTGAGTTCGATATAAGTCAAAACATTCAGTTAAACCTAATGAAATCATTCCAATATCACATTGGGATGGGATTCTTTAGTAATCAGAAGACTGAGTATTTTACCGACTTCGAATATTTTGCCAAGCGAAACTTCCCCGATACATGGGATGACGGAATTGGTGGTGTTTTCAATCTATTAGACAGAAGATTTTATAATGCTTCTGATACATACATTCAAAATCATTTTATGTATGAGTCTCCATTTTTGATTTTAAATTTAATTCCAGCAATCTCAAAAGGAGTCGTTACAGAAAGATTGTACCTGAGTCACCTATACAATCCATACATCAGATCATATACAGAGTTTGGATATGGAATAGGCAATAGCTTCTTAAACGCTGCACTTATTGGTTCATTCCATAGACTAAAATTTCATGAAGTAGGCTTCAAAATTTCAGTGAAAATTTTCTAAAACTTATAAGCACCTAACCTATCTAAGATAGATAATTAGATGTAAAAAGCAGTTTTATAAGATCACACTTAAACTTCATCTTCAAACAGAACCTTCACTTTATCATTCTGCAATCTCTTTTTCAACCATTCTTCAATCTTCTGCTTATCATCTTTTTTCAAGAATGGTTTTTCTACAAAAAATACTACTATAGGCATTTTTGCTGACTGCACAGTGTCAGAGTATATATACGATTCAGAATAGGAGCATGACATCACTTGAGAGTACAATGGCTTTATCTCCTTCAGTATTATTTTGCCCTTAGTGGGCAATTGTTGCAAGCTATCAACTTTTAGCTCAGAAGACTGCAGCATAAACTCTGTTGCAGTAAGCTGCTTTGCCAAAAGATCTTTCTCACTTTCAAAGCGCAGATTGCTCTGATCCAATATAGAAGTATTTGTACCCGAGTTAATAACAATCTTCGATGTATCAATCTGATAAACTAAAGCTTTAGTTTTTATGTTCCGACGTGATTCTTCTAAAAGACCATAACCCGAATATATAAGATTAATATCTCTGCTAGTTAAGTTTATCTTGCTATCCAACAGATAAGTGCCTTCTGTTACCGACACCTCTTTCACAAAGCGTTGGGCTCTTTCAGAAAACCTTTCGTTTTGCACAAGCACATATCCGAAATAAACACTAGGTACAATAGTTATGGTTAATATCAATGAGATATAGTGATTAATTCTTTTCTTTCTGTCTGCTCCAATATCGGTGCGAATAGGGAAACGCAAAAACTGACACACAAACAGTGAAGCAACAGCAATAAATACCGTGTTGATAGTAAACAGATACAATGCACCAAAGAAAAAATTGAACTGCAAGGTAGCCAATCCATATCCAGCTGTGCAAATAGGAGGCATCAGTGCTGTAGCTATAGCCACCCCAGGAATTACATTTCCTTTTCGCTTTGTACTCATAGCTATAATGCCTGACAAACCACCAAACAGGGCAATAAGCACATCGTAAATAGTTGGGCTTGTTCGCGCCAACAACTCTGAGTGAGCTGTACTTACAGGCGTAACTGCAAAATAGAGTGTAGAAGTTAATAAACTAGCACCTACTGCAAAGCTAAAGTTTTTTATAGCCTTCCTAAACAAAAAGAAATCGTAAGTTGCCAAACTATACCCCATCCCATTTATAGGTCCCATCAATGGCGAAATAAGCATAGCCCCTATTATCACAGCAGTTGAATTCATGTTCAACCCAATAGATGCAACTACAATTGCAAAAATAAGAATCCAAAGGTTAGTACCTTTAAAAACAACACCATTCTCAATCTCCTCGTGAATGAAATTATAATCCTCCATTTCACTAGCCACATTAAAAAACGCAAGAAATTCTGTCAGTTTCATAGCCTTGTATATATATTTTCGCAAATAAAGCAATAAATCTTAATAAAGCGTGCTTTAGTCAAACAATAAAAAAGCGACCAAAACCTATGGTCTTAGTCGCTTCAACTTTTTATTAAAAACTTTACTTAACCGTCCATAAGATCATTCAATTCATCTAGGCGTTCATCATAGCCTTCATCTGAATTTCTCTCTAATGAAACGTCTCTGAAAATTTAGTCTTCATCATCATCAAAGTCTTCATCATCAAAGTCATCATCGTCATCATCGTCAAAATCGTCATCGTCAAAGTCATCATCATCAAAATCGTCATCGTCAAAGTCGTCATCATAGTTACTCATAGTCCTGTTTTTTTTAGTTAATCTATAAAGCAATTTAAAGAATACACCCCCATAGAGGTGCTTTCACAGTGTAATGTTACGAAACATTTAAATAATAAACAAGCATTTAAATTACAAATTATTACTTGAATAATTAAATTTTAAAATAACCGAAAAAGCGACTAGAACCCATAAGCTTCAGCCGCTTTTGCAAACACAATGAAATTAAGTAACAAGTGTAATTAGTAGTAAATATATTTTCTATATTGAGACGCTATGCAAGCTGGTTTCAGTTAAAGCATCTTCCTCAAGCAAAAACTCTTCGCTAGTAGCCCATTCCAAGCTATTTCTATATCCATAATCTCGCCCATATTTTCTTCGCATAACTTGCGATGATATTGGATGCAGGTAATCTTCCAACTCCTCGCTCACCTCTAGTTTAGAACCAGTTGGCACAAATATCTCTATTACCACAAACTGTTTGCGGTATCCTTGCTCTTTTGGTATTTTAAAAAACTGAGGTATCCACAACACAGAGTCTTTTTGTTCTAACCTAAAATCGAACTCTTTTAAATTAGCTCTAGCACTTTTATAATTTCTATCAAAACTTGAATAAATGGTTTTCACATGAAACAGCGTGTCATTACTCTCTTTTATTCTCAATTCAATATTATTGAACAATAAAGAATCCTCCTCCACACTATAAAAAGGCAAACTATTAAATTCATCACCTCCAAATCTATGCGGACCTAAAATAAACATACTTGATCCTGGTGTCACACTAAAATAGTCGAGCGGATAACGCGCCATCTCTACACTCAATTTGTTGTTACTAGGCGTAGTCAATTCTATATTAGTCTCTTGCAGGCTTTCAATACTAAACTTGCGGGTAATCTTATATCCCAATACCAATCCGGCCACAATACCCAGAAACCAAAGCCCAGCTACTATAAAACCAATAGCAGGTCTAGATTTTGCTTTCATCACTCGGCGTATTATCCAAATAATTACTCCTACAAAAGGAATTAGCAAAGTTAATACTACAGATATCCAGAGTAATGCGTGCTCCAATCCTGGATTAACAAACAGTGATTGAAGCGGTATAAACTTTGCACTAGTAAATATTAATGCAAACAACGATACCATAAAACTAGCAATTACAATGCCTACAATGCCAAAAAAAACAATCTTTACAAATCCAATCAGAAAATTAAAACACCCTGACCTTTGAGGCTGGTTTGAAGTGTTAGTTGTATGCAAATCATGAATATGCGGTGGTGGAGATGGAGGTGTTGAGTATTGGTCAGATGCATCGCCTACACCTTCATTATGACTTTGCTTGTCAGTAGAATCATCTTCGGCGTTTTCACTTTTAGCAGGCTCAGCTGAAGCATCAATATTTGCAGTAACCACATCGGGTCTGATACTTCTTACTTGAGCCACATTATCGCTCATAGTTTCACGTATAGAACGTAGATACTCAACTTCGCCCATCATCTCCAATTTCTGCTTCACTGTTACTGCTTGAGGAACTATAATCCATAAAACAATATATATAATTGTAAAGGATATATTTACACTTGAATTTAAAACAACAGGAAAACGATCTATCCCTACTATATTAAATATAATTGGCAATAAGAATATCAAACGTGGTATCCACGTATCTATCTTAAAATAAGCTGCAATTCCACCACTTACACCAGCAATATATCTGTCAGTGGTGCTTCTATAAAGGCGTTTGCTCATATTGTTTGGCAATATTTTTGCTGGTAATATTATCCACATTATTATATATACCCAAAACAGTAAGCTAAACAAAAACACAAAGGCCAATCTAATAAACACAGGATCTATTTTTAGATAATGCGCCAATCCACTACACACACCTCCCAGTATTTTATCGTTCTTTTTTCTAAACAGTCTCTTTCGTCCTTGATCTTCAAAAGAGGGTGGAATTTGCGTTTCTGAGTCTTTTTGATGTGGTGGTGGCAGTATTGGCGGAGCGTTCTCTTCAGTTATTGTATCGTTATCCATTGCACCAAAATCAGAATCAAAATCTTCTACTCGCCCAATAGTGTTTATTATAGAAGTTACATCCTCATCTGTTATACACGAAATACCATGTTTTAGCCTATTACCAAACAATTCAGCAATGCGACTCTCTATATCGTTTACTATCTCAGTACCTTCAGCGTCTCGGCCAAAATATCCTTTCAAGCTTTCAATATACTTATTCAACAAAACATAGGCCGTTTCTTCAATAGTTATCAATTGACCTTGAAAATTGATGTTGATTGTTTTTTTCATCTTCTATTATGTGTTGATATTATTTATATATGAGACTACTTATTCTCTTCATTAAATTTGTTATTTTTCTGCTCATTAGTTTTATTTATTAATATCTCTACACTAGTGCTTAGTTCGCTCCAAGTAGATTCCAATAAATTATAAAACTCTAATCCTTTATCGGTTAGCGAAAAGTATTTCCGGGGAGGTCCAGTTGTACTTTCCACCCATCTATAGCTAAGTATATCGGCATTTTTAAGCCTATTCAAAAGTGGATATAAAGTTCCCTCAAAAAGATGCAGTCCAGCATTTTTCACCTCTTCAATTATATCTCCAGGATATACTTCACCATTTTTTATAATAGAAAGTATGCAATATTCAAGCACCCCTTTCCGCATCTGACTTTGTATATTTTCGACCTTCATTGACGTTATATTATCTGTTACACCACAAAAATAAACAAAGCATGGTATTATGCAATACAAAGTACTATGTTTATTCTATTAATTAATATAGTTTAAGAAACTTACTCATAAGTCTGTGAGCTTAAAATCATAGTTATTACACTCCAAACAGATCCTCTTTGTGGCTTAGCTCTTATGCTGCAAAACCTTAGGAACAATATTTAAAAATGAAAAATATTCGATATTAAAAACACATGTCAGAAAATCAAGTTAGAAAACTCAAATCTTGAGACGTAGATTTTGACTTTTAACTCATGTTTTTCAAGTCCTGTATCGTAGATTCGTTGATTAATGAGATATTCTCTAAATCCTTTGTGATGAATTTCAAGGTTTACGGCATATTTTTCAAATCCTTCATGGAGGATTCAAAATTTATTACATATTTCTCAAATCGAATGTAGTAAGATTCAACATTTATGGCATATCTTTTAAATCTCTTGTAATGGATTTAAACTTTATTGCATTATTTCTAAATGTTTTTATGTGTATAACAGCAGTAACAGTTCTAGCTGATATTAATGGGCCTGCCCTATAAAATCTAATTTATTTTATTTAGGTGTTTTCTTAAGGCTTGTCCCTTACTTTATGAACTGCAAACCTATAGGCAGAATGTCTTTTTTTGATATTATATATAAAGCATACTGCACGTTGCTTGCTATCTCATCATTCTTTACAAAGCACCTTGCTACGTGGTTCGCTCTATAGACATTCCTTACAAGGCATTCTACAGGATGGACGCCTCATAGACAGCCTTTACAAAGAAACTCACACGTAGAATAGCATTTATACAGTCTAAATGAATCGTCCTACAGGTTGGGTATCGCGCATACACAATCTAAATGACTCGTCCTACTGCTTGGTCATTGCATATACAATCTAGATGACGCATCCTACACGTCGTCCGTTGTAAAGAGAGTTCAAATGACTAATCCTACACGTAGGAAATGTCATCACCATAACCAAAAGAGCACTTAACAACCAGAAAAGACTATAAATTGCAAATAAACAGCCCCAGAAAACACAGAACTGTCAGAATGCGAGGTTTTGTTATTTACGTCTTGGCAAGACGTTCTGACAGAGTGTTTTATTTTTATAACAATCAGCAAAGAGAAGCTATACCCTCTTCAATCCCCCTTTAGTTGATAAAATTACTGATTTCCTCACATTTTTCTCAAGAAAAAGCTCCCTGTTTATTCATAGAGCATTGGTAACACCCTAATGAAATAGCGTGCATTTCAAAGGGCAAGCACTATCCTTATAAATGCAGACAGAAATCGTGGCAAGTATCAATTAAAAAGAGGCGTTACTGTTGCAACGCCTCTTTAAATAAGAACAATTTCTTCTTATTACTTATTACCTATCTCTTATTATTTTTTTTAATTCTTAAAAAACAACACCTCATCCACTGCATCAATTACAATGGGTTTAGATTTATCTACCGTGTTTGCCAATAGGTCTTTTGATAGTTGGTTCAACACCTTACGCTGGATAACACGCTTCACAGGGCGTGCACCAAACTCAGGGTTATAGCCTTCTACAGCAATACTACGCACAGCTTCGGGTGTATATTCTAAATCTATTCCATTGAGGTGAAGCATCTTTGCAAGACCATCTAATTGTAGTTTTACAATCTGAGCTATTTCACTCTCTGTAAGTGGAGTAAACACAATAGTTTCGTCAATTCTATTCAGGAACTCTGGACGAATTGTCTTCTTCAACAATTCCATCACCTCTAGTTCGGTTCTCTCTATAATTTCTTCTCTATTGGTTGCAGTAATTTGTGCAAACTTATCACGTATTAAATTTGAGCCCAAGTTAGATGTCATTATAATAATGGTGTTCTTAAAGTTGACCACCCTACCCTTGTTATCGGTAAGGCGACCATCGTCTAAAACTTGCAACAAGATGTTGAATACATCGGGGTGTGCTTTTTCAATTTCGTCAAACAAAACAACTGAATATGGTTTGCGGCGAATGGCTTCGGTAAGCTGTCCTCCTTCGTCGTAACCTACATAACCAGGAGGCGCTCCTACCAAACGAGATGCACTAAACTTTTCTTGATACTCGCTCATGTCTATTCGAGTGAGCATGTTTTCATCGTCGAACAGATACTCGGCCAATGCTTTGGCCAACTCTGTTTTACCCACACCTGTGGTACCCAAGAAAATAAACGATCCAATAGGCTTCTTTGGGTCTTGCAAACCAGCACGACTACGGCGCACAGCATCGGCTACTGCATGAATAGCTTCTTGCTGGCCCACAACACGCTTGTGTAATTCCTCTTCCAAATGCAACAATTTCTCACGTTCACTTTGCATCATTTTGCTTACAGGAATACCAGTCCAGCGAGCCACCACATCTGCAATATCGTCGGCATCTACCTCTTCTTTTATCATTGCTCCAGATCCTTGGCGTTGATGCAACTCCTCCTTTAAAGATTCAACTTCGGCTTCAATCGCTTTTATTTTACCATAGCGTAGCTCCGCAACTAATCCGTAATCGCCTTCACGCTCAGCTTTTTCGGCCTGAAACTTGGCATCTTCTTTCTCTATTTTATTTTGCTGTATCTTATTGATAATCTCTTTTTCGGATTGCCATTTGGCACGCAATACATTCTCTTCTTCGCGCAAGTTTTCTATCTGCTTAGTCAAGATATCCTCTTTGGGTTTATCATCCTCGCGTTTAATGGCTTCGCGTTCAATCTCTAATTGTTTAATACGACGACTTATCTCGTCTAGCTCTTCTGGAACAGAATCAACTTCCATTCGCAATTTGGCCGATGCTTCATCCATCAAGTCGATAGCTTTATCGGGCAAAAACCGGTCGGTAATATACCTGCTAGATAGTTGTACAGCAGCAATCAGCGCCTCATCTTTGATACGCACTTTATGGTGATTCTCATAGCGCTCTTTTAGTCCGCGCAAGATAGAGATACTGTCGGCCTCACTTGGCTCATTTACCATTACTATCTGAAAACGACGTTCAAGGGCTTTATCCTTTTCAAAATACTTTTGATACTCGTCCAATGTAGTTGCACCAATAGAGCGTAGCTCTCCTCGCGCCAAAGCGGGTTTCAATATATTGGCAGCATCCATAGCACCATCGCCTTTACCAGCACCTATAAGGGTGTGAATTTCGTCGATAAAAAGAATAATCTCTCCATCGGATTTCACCACCTCGTTTACTACCGATTTCAAACGCTCTTCAAACTCTCCTTTATACTTTGCACCAGCTATAAGTGCACCCATATCTAACGAGTAAATCTTTTTACTCTTCAAGTTCTCGGGTACATCACCACGAATAATACGGTGTGCCAATCCCTCTGCAATAGCAGTTTTACCTGTTCCAGGTTCGCCTATAAGAATGGGGTTATTTTTGGTTCTTCTGCTTAATATCTGAAGCACACGCCTTATCTCTTCGTCGCGACCAATTACAGGGTCAAGTTTTCCTTCGCGTGCTTTGTCTATAAGGTTCTCGGCATATTTGCTCAACGACTGATAAGTATCTTCGGCCGATTGGCTGGTTACCTTTTCGCCTTTGCGCAACTCATCGATAGCCATTTGCAAATGCTTTTGCGTAACACCTGCATCTTTTAGCATCTGCGAAGCTGTGCTTTTCTCACTCAATATTGAAAGCAATAGATGCTCAAGCGACACATATTGATCGCTCATTTTACTAGCAAAGTCGGCAGCTTTTTGCATTACTGCATTGGTCTCTCGACTAAGCATGGGCTCGCCACCCGATACTTTGGGGTGCGACTCTATTTCTCTGTCTAAAGCCAACTCTAAGTTGCGGGTGCTTACACCTAACTTACTGAACAAAAAGCTGGTTATATCCTCTCCCACCAACATTAATGCCTTGAGCAAGTGCGTTGGTTCTATTATTTGCTGATTGGCACTTTGGGCCAATCTTATTGCTTTTTGTAAAGCCTCTTGGGCTTTAATTGTAAAGTTGTTATAGTTCATAGTTATATAGTTTTTTTATTTTCAGATGATATTAGTTATTTAAAAATGAGAGCAGTTATTGAGTTTTCAATTAGTATTGAAACTGAACTATCTGTTCATCTCTTTCTAATAGTAATGGTCAAACTTCTTGCCAAAGCAGATAATCTGTCTTTTTGGCAGATGTGCAACTATATAACAATTGAGAGGAGGAAAATGTTATGAGGGTTTATTTAATTGACAAATGCCGCCCTTTCTCTTAATTGTGTTTTATAATGTGATATCTGCATACAGAAGAGACTGCAAAATTAGCTTCACAACTTTGCCGCTAATCTTTTCAGATTCTATCTTGCAATTAAGACCCTTGCCTTGAACAAGTAATTGGTAGCTGCCAGCACAATAACAGACTTTTTCCGTAAAATACAACCGATATAATTGGCAAACACTACAAAACAAAAAACCAACCTTGAGAGGTTGGTTTATTTATATCTAATACTATAAAGAATACAGATTATACAGAACAGCTTGTTCTTTCTTTCCCTATTTTTTCTTCAATAAAATTATATAGCAAACGTACACCCGTAGCAGTGCCTCCTGTTTGAATGTATCCATGAGCTTTCTTTACAGATGCAGGACCTGCAATATCTAAGTGTATCCAATCGTAATTGGTAAAGTGTTCTAGAAATTTTGCTGCTGTTGTTGCACCTCCTTCACTGCCACCAATATTTTTTAAGTCGGCAACTTCACTTTTCAGCAATTCGTCGAACTCTCTCCACATAGGTAACTCCATCAAACGCTCGTAAACATTATCGCCCGATTTCTTCAGCTCTGCCATAGCACTTTTGCTATTTCCAGCCATTGCAATACCAAAAGAGCCTGTGATAGCTGCTGCTGCACCGGTCAATGTTGCCAAATCTATAACCAATTCAGGATTAAACTGTTTAGCGTAAACTAGTGCATCGGCCAATACTAAACGTCCTTCTGCATCAGTATTCTGAACCTCAACAGTTGTACCATCAGATAAGGTGATGATATCGTCAACCACAAATGCATTGGCGCTAATTTTATTATCGGTAGCTGGAACTAAACCAATTACATAGTAAGGAACTTTATTTGTCGCAACTGCCATAATAGTGCCCAGAACAGTGGCCGCACCTGCCATATCGGTTTTCATGTCAGACATATAATTTGCAGGCTTTAATGAATAACCACCCGTATCGAACATTACCCCTTTACCCACCAACACAAGTGGCTGTTTGTTTACAGCATCCGCAGGTTTGTGCGTAAAAATATTGAATGTGGGAGGAGTATCGGAGCCTTGATTAACAGCAAGCAAGCCACCCATCTCCAATTCTTCTATCTTTGCTTTATCAAACACCTCGGTGGAGAAACCATACATTGACGCCATCTCTTTGGCAAGTTCCGAAAACTTAGGAGCATCGAGGTAATTAACTGGTTCATTTACCAAATCTTTGGCAAAAGAGACAGCTTTAACCAGATTTTCCATTGCTTCTAACTCACCTTCAGCAACTGACTCTTCGTCTATATACACCATCTTGAGCGAAGATTCATTTTTCTTCTTCTTATATTTATCAAAGCGATATTGGGCTAACGACATGCCTTCTAGGAATAGACTTCTCTCGCAAGTAGATAATGCATCGGTAAATCCAACTAGTTGAGCCTTCTCAACCTTTTCTGTTTCAAGCGCTTTGTAAACAGCTGCTCCAAACAGGCGCAATTCTTCTGAGTCGTTTACCACTTCAGATTCATCTTTTGCATATACCGATACTAATCTGAGAGCATCATCTTCATACAGAGTAAAAAAACCGTTTTCTTTATCTGCAAAAAGTTTTTCTATCTTTTGAACAACTCCCTTAGGTAAGTTATAATCTTCTTTACTGTTTTTTGGTGAAACCACCACTACATCACTTACACTTTTAGGCACATCGTGCGTGCCCACTTTAAATTTTATCATATCTATCTTTTTTATTATTTCGTGAAGATACAAAAATAAAAATTTTATATCATCTTATCTAAATCTGATGAAAGGTGGAGAACTATACCAGTTTTAAAAACCTTAACCTACAATTTGCTTTTGTAGTTGCAAGAATAAAAGTATTATTTTAAATGATATAGTTCGGCAACTACTACATATATATGCTCAATGTAATTAGCGCTTGATACTATAGTAAATTATTTAAAGTCAAAATATACTTATCTATGTAAATCTGTTTTTCTTTAAACTTATATTGTTGAATATATCTAGGATGTTCAAGAACTTTTATACCTCCAAACAACTTAGCCTC
>CAZBVD010000006.1:0-20340 GCA_964495235.1 uncultured Dysgonomonadaceae bacterium
TTTAATTAAAACCCTAATAGCCAGAAGCTACTATCTAATAGCTGTTTTTATCACTCTCACCAAAAATATTTCATTCTTCTAAACACATAGTTTTACTGGTGATCCAAAAACTCTTTGATTCACTACTAATTCGTTTTTTTATTTCGCTACAGTAGTCTTGGTCCAATTAAGTGAGCATATTTCTAGGACGATGTAAATGTTGAATTTCTTATAGCTGCAAGTGTTTGTGAAAAAACTTTTTTTTTGCTAGCTGAAAAGAATAATCAATTTGTATTTATGTAGTTTCTTTCTGCTTTGAAAAAAGAACACTATGTTTCACCAACATCTTTGCAATACGGCTATTGTCTTCATTGTATTAAATTAACATTATCTGAATAGTTAGCTTTAGCATATAGTCTTATATGCTGGTTTAATACTTATGATTTTATGACGTGGTGAGATAGCTTTGTATTCCAATTAGTTATTACTTGTCGATTTAACACTCTTATATTTGTGTACATAAATAAAATATCTTATTTTTGTGCTCGATATATGAAGAGTAAAATTTCTTCAGTAGTTAAAATGTTTAATAAATAAGAAAATTATTCATGAAAAAATTAAAACTTTATGTTTTGTTTCTATTTGCGGGTATTTCCTTATCTGTGTTAGGACAAAACAATGTTACTGGAACAGTCTTTGACGACTTTGGTGAAACTGTGCCGGGAGTAAACGTGATAATAAAAGGCACTACTACCGGAACAACCACTAATTATGATGGGGTTTATTCAATCCAGGCTTCGTCAAATGATGTGCTGGAATTTACTTTTATGGGTTTTCAACCAAAAGAAGTAAAAGTAGGCAATCAAACAGTTATTGATGTAACGTTACAAGAGACAGCCGTACAAATTCAAGAACTTGAAGTAGTAGCGGTTGGTTACGGTGATGTTAGAAGAAAAGACTTAACTGGTTCTGTTGCTAAAGCAAATATGGACGATATTCTAAAGAATCCAATTAGTAACGTAGCGCAAGCTCTTGGAGGTCGTATTGCAGGGGTTCAAGTTTCGTCTAGTGATGGATCATTGGGTGGTAACTTTAGTATCACCATTCGTGGTGCTGGTTCTTTAACTCAAGATACTGAGCCATTATATGTAATTGACGGTTTTCCACTTGAGTCAAGCAATATGGGGTCTCTTAACCCTAAAGATATTGCTTCTATAGATGTTTTAAAAGATGCTTCGGCAACTGCTATTTATGGTTCTCGAGGTGCTAACGGTGTAGTAATTATTACTACTAAAAGCGGGAGCTCTGGAAAGCCACGTATTGAATATACCGGAAGTATAACTGTAAGTGGTGTTGCTAAAAAACAATCTCTTTTAAATGGTTATGAGTTTGCTTTGTTGCAACAAGAGTTGATGGATGAAGCAGATTTTGCGCTTAGCTATCTTCGCAATGGACGTACATTAGAGGATTATAAAACAGAACCCACTTATGATTGGCAAGATGAGGTTTATAGAACAGCAATAATGCATGATCATTATGTTTCCCTTTCTGGTAAACAAGCTGATTTAACTTATTCTGCTTCTGGATCTTTTACTAACCAAGAAGGAGTTATAATTAACTCAGACCTTGAGAAGTATGTAGGACGTGTAAATTTAGATCAGAATATGTATGGTGGTAAATTGCGCATTCGTCTGCTTTCTAATGCAAGCCGTCTTATTAGAAATGGTGTTGATCCAACAGGAGGGTCAACTTCGGTGAGTAATGCTTTAATGTATAGTATATGGGGTTATAGACCAGTTTCTCCAACTGGTGAAAACTTATTGGAAGAGTTTTTTGACGACTCTATTGATATGACTGAAGATTATCGTTTTAATCCTATACATACAGCTCGAAATGAATATCGTAGAACAACAACAGATAATTTCAATATTAATGCAATGGCAGATTATGAAATTATTAAAAATTTAAAGCTACGTGTAACAGGAGGTTATCAAATGGTATCTTATAGCAACGAGCGTTTCAATAACAAAATGACTAAAACTGGTTTTTATCACGATAAAAACTCATCGTATAGAGGTGTTAACGCTGCATTTAGAGAAGTTAAAACAAATCGTTATCTAAATGAGAACACTCTAACTTATGTGTTTGGTAAAAACGGACATAGATTTAATGCATTAGGTGGTATAACTTTTCAAAAGGAAGATGCTTATGATCACGATATGGAGAGTACATTCATAACAAATGAACTGTTTGGAATGGCTGGATTTGGGAAAAGCGAAGCTGTACCAACTATAAGTGCATCTAAAGGAGAAAACAGTCTTATGTCTTATCTTGCACGTTTGAACTATAACTATAAATCTATCTATTATGCAACGGCTTCTTTCCGTGCTGATGGTTCTTCTAAATTTGCATCGAATAACAGATGGGGTTATTTCCCTTCAGCATCTTTAGCGTGGGCTTTTTCTCGCGAAGACTTTATGAAGAATTTTGATGTTATGTCAAACGGAAAACTTCGATTAAGTTATGGTCAAACAGGTAATAACCGTGTGGGTAACTATGCATATCATGGTAAACTATTCACAGACGATAGAACGTTTTACCCATTTGACAGTAATAAGAGTGTAGCTTATTATCCATCATCAATGCAAAATGAAAGCTTGAAATGGGAGACAACTGAACAATACAATGCTGGTTTAGACTTAGGTTTCTTTGATAGTCGTATCAACTTAACTATTGACTATTACATGAAGAAAACAAAAGATTTATTACTCCAAGCCGATCTTGCATCTTCTTCTGGATATGCAACTACTACTATGAATGTTGGAGAACTTCAGAACCAAGGAATCGAATTTGGTGTTGAAACAACAAATATTGATAATAAAGATTTCAGATGGAATACGTCTTTTAATATCTCATTCAACCAGAATAAGATTACAAAGCTGAATGATAATCAAATTGCAATGAGCAATGCAGTATATTGGGACAACAAGTATAGAACAATGCCTGCCTATATTAGCCCATTGGACAGATCTGCTGGTTTGATGTACGGATATATGTTTGAAGGAACCTATAAAGACGATCATTTTGTCATAACTGAAGATGATAAGGGTAAAAAAACCTATACACCAAAAGAGGGTGTTGTTGCATTTTCAAATACATCACAACCTGGAGATCCTATGTACAAAGATATTAATGGAGATGGCGTGATTAACGATAGAGATAAAACTATTATTGGTCGTGGACATCCTGTAGCAATTGGTGGATTAGGAAACTCTTTTTATTATAAAGGTTTTGACTTGAATGTCTTTTTCCAATTTAGTTTAGGAAACGATATATTAAATGCAAACCGTATGATGTTTGAAAACCCTTCAGGAAAAAGGCATCTAAATATGTTTGCTGATTATGTGAACAGATGGTCAGAAGATAATCGAACAAGTAATATGCCGCGTGCAAAAGCAACAGGCTCTAATGAATATAGTACATTGTATGTTGAAGATGGTTCATTCTTACGCTTGAAATCAGTTGCGTTAGGATATAACCTACCTGCTAAAGTAACTTTACCTTTAGGATTGGTTTCAGCTCGTGTTTCTGTGTCTGCAGAAAACTTGTTTGTAATTTCAAATTACTCGGGTAACGACCCTGAAGTTTCAACTAGACACTCAGTATTGACTCCAGGTTTTGACTGGTCTCCATATCCAAGAGCGCAAAACTTTTCAGCGTCACTTAACATTACATTTTAATAGAAAACAGCAAGAAAAATGAAAAATATAAAATATATAATAGTAGGAGTTGTTTCGCTTATCATGTCATTTGGAGTTACAAGTTGTAGTGACTTCTTAGACTCTGAAGCGTATGACTTTGTTTCTCCTGATGGTTTTTATAAAAACAAGGAAGAGGCTAAAATGGGTTTAGCAGGTGTTTACACAACATTGACAAGAGAAAATGTATATGGAAATAGATATTCTTGCATGCTTTCAAATGTTGATGATTTGAGTCACTATACTCGTCCAGCAACCCAAACAGTTGGGCAAGTATTTGGTAATGATCATAACACAAGCAACCAAGATGTTTATTTAGCATGGAGAGAACTATATAAAGGCATTGAAAGTGCAAATATGTTTCTTGAAAGTGTATCAAACTCTGACATTAATGAAGCAGATAAAACAAGGATGCTTGGTGAAGCAAGGTTTTTAAGAGCTTTTTATCATTTCCTTGTTGTACAAGCATGGAAAGATGTGCCTATTCGTAAAACTGCTTTTAAAGATGTAAATAAATCAGCTCTTGCTGCTACTCCTCAAGCTGAGGCTTATGATTGGATAATAGAAGAGATGGAAGCAACTCTTGATATGGTAGATAACTCAGAATATGATCTTTCTCCATCTTATGTAAAGAAGAATGTTGTGTTAGGTATATTAGCCCGTGTTTCATTGGCACGTGCTGGCTATCCAACAAATGGAGGAAAACCTTATTACGAGAAAGCTGCTAAATATGCAAAGCAAGTTAAAGACTCTCAAAAGCACCGTATAAATCCAAATGTTTATACTATTTGGCAAAATATGGCAAGTGATCGTTATGATAAAGAATATAACGAGTCGATGTGGGAGGCCGAATTTATAGGAACACGCGAGCTTGATGGTAATTGGACAGATGGTAGAATTGGTAATGTGATTGGTAACAAACAGCAAAATGGTTCTGCTGATGGGCTTGGATATAGCTATTGGTTTTATGGAGGATCACTGATTTTATGGGATCTGTATGAAGATACTGATACTCGCAGAGATTTGTCTATGGCACCTTATTGGTACAATAACAATGATGTAAAGCAGGTTTATCCAGCTAATCAGATTGTACAACGTTCTTGTGGAAAATACAGAAGAGAGTGGGAAACTAGCACTCCAAAACACAAAAACTATACACAACAGAATTATCCAATTCTTAGGTATGCCGATGTGTTACTAATGCTAGCAGAGGCTGAGAATGAAGTAAATCAGACTCCTACTGCACTTGCTTTAGAAGCTGTGAATATGGTAAGACAAAGAGCTGGTGTTGGTGCTTTACCTTCAGGTATGTCATATAAAGATTTTCAACAAGAAATACGTGATGAAAGAGGTCGAGAACTTTGTTTCGAATCGTTGAGAAAATATGACCTAGTAAGATGGGGAATATACACAGAAGCTATTGCTAAACTAGGTCAAGTTACTACTGATTCTCGTTGGCCAGCTGGTTCTAATTATACCAATGCACAAGCATTTGCTGAGCGTACTCAAAAGAAACATGAATTTTTGCCAATTCCAACAAATGAATTATCTATTAATACTGAGCTGGAACAAAACCCATTATGGTAACAAATAAAAACTTTAAAAATATGAGAAATTTTTTATATATAAGTCTGTTTGTATTTGCATCATTCTTATTTTTTGGTTGCGAAAACGAACTAACTGTAGGGCCTGACTTTTCAGTTACTACTGAAAAAACTACCTATTCAGTGGGAGAAGAGATTATTTTTAATATCAAAAATGCTCCTGATTGGGTTACAGTTTACACAGGTGTTGAAGGAAAAAAGTACCCCGATTCATATGGACAAGGAATTAAGTCTATTGTAAATGGTTTAAGAACATATGAGTACACTTATGATAATCCTGGAACATATGAGGTTGTATTTGTTGGAGGAGTTACAAACTATAAAACAGATAAAAAACAAGTACGAAAACTAACTTTAACAGTGGAATAGTAAACTTGAAAAACATACTTTAAAATTGAATCTTCTTCAATGGATATGCAACTATTTATTTGAAGAAGATTCAATTGTTTTAAACAAAGAGCGAATTCATTTTCTTTTCTTATAAAATATATGAATACATTTATATACTCTATTATTTTCTTCTTTCTTTGTTGTACAAGCTTTGCACAAGTTCATAACTTTGAAAATTCCTCAATTCCTGAAACGCTAACTTCTATTGATGGTAAAAGCAAGCTTGAATTGAGTGATAAATACTTTAAAGACGGAAAGCAGTCACTTCATTGGAAGTGGACTCAACCAAATGCTGTTTTAAAGTTTTCTGATGCTGAGATTAATTCTACTGCCTCTTTGTTTAATAGAAGAAGTGGTCTTAAAATTTGGATATTTAATGAACAGCCTAAAAACAAACCATTAACTTTTAATTTTAAAGACGAGAAAAATTCTATAAAGTACACATTCAACTTTAATCTTAACTTCACAGGATGGCGTGCAGGCTGGATAGCGTTTAGCGATATGTGGACTCCCGAGGGTGGAGAAACCCAAAAGGAAAATGTTGTAATGCTTGAAATTGTATCTCCTAATGATATTAATGCTGGGGAGCTTTGGTTAGACAGAATAGAGTTTGCTGATAATATTGAAAATAGAGTTAATCCTGATGCTCAAATTCCATATAACAATCGTTTTTCTATTCCTCTAAATCATTGGGCATCTGCAGAAATATGGGAGAGATTTACTTATGATATTCCATTACCATCAAAACTTACAAAAGAAGAAGAGGCCGATTTAGCTATTGTATATAATAATGTTAAGAATGAAGTTAAAGGTAAATCTTTAACCTCAAAACAAAAAGAAAAATTAGCCGATTTAATTGAGCTTATAAATATCTCTGACGATGGTCTAAAAGGAGCTCCGTTACTTCAAAAGGATTATTTAGAGGAGGGTGATGTTCATTACACTCATCTCAATGATTTAATTGATTTGTCAGCTCGTAGCTGGTACATAGATAAAGATAAAGCTGGTAAATCAACATTTATCAAAGCTATAAAGTACATGTTAAATCAAGGCTTTGCCTATGGAAGTGGCATGGGAACTAACCATCATTACGGCTATAATATTCGTGATATGGCTGGTGCTATCTGGTGGATGGAAGATGTTCTTAGAAAAGAAAACCTTTGGGAAGATGCAAGGGATGCTATAATATATTGGGGAGGATTGCAAGAAACTCGCCTGCCTTTTGATGAAGAGCGCAGAGGCACTACCGACACTTGGAACACCTTGCTTATTACACGGTTGACTTCTGCAATGTTACTTGATACAAAAGAAGAGCGTTTTAGAGCAATTACTGGATTATCAAGATGGGTTAATGGTTCTATTCGTTATACGTCAGGAACAATTGGTGGAATAAAGGTTGATGGAACTTCTTTTCATCATGGTGGACACTATCCTGCATACTCAGTTCCTGGATTTGCTTCTATTGGTAGTTACTTAGAACTAGTAAATGAAACAAGATTCTCATTAGATGAAAGATCAAGAGATGTATTTAAGTTTGCATTACTATCTCTTGCACGACAAACAAACTTGAGAGATTGGGGATTAGGAGTATCTGGCAGGCATCCTTTTCATGCCGAGGGAAATGGCAATATTAGTAAAAAAGGTGTACAAGCTTTTGCACATGCAGCTCAAGCTTTTAGCCCAATTGATAGAGACTTGGCTGGTCACTACCTGCGTTTGATTGAAGGTCTACAATTAAACAATGTAGATAAAAAAATGATAAATCTTTTTACAAAAGAAGGAATTGAAAAAGCTGATAATCCATCAGGATTCTATGTTTATAATTATGCTTCGCAGGGTATCTATCGTTATAAGGATAAGATGATAGTCTTAAAAGGGTTTACAAATAATATTTGGGGAAGTGAATTATATAGGAAAGACAATAGATATGGACGTTATCAAAGTTATGGTTCGGTTCAAATTATTGGCACTCCATCACCTAAATCAATTTTCGGATCACATCCAATTACAGAAGAAGCAAGTAGATTTACAGAGGCAGGTTGGAACTGGAATAGAAATCCTGGAACAACTACCATTCATTTGCCTTTTGACCAACTAGAATCTCCTTTTAAAGGAAGCGATATGTTGACACAACCTGAAAGTTTTGCAGGTGCTTCTCAACTTGAAAATGGCAAGTATGGAATGTTTGCAATGAAACTTGGTGAGTTGAAACGTAAAAACTTTACTCCATCTTTCAAAGCACATAAATCAGTATTTTGTTTCGACAACAAAATAATTTGTTTGGGGTCGAATATCACAAATGAAAATTCCGAGTTCGAGACAGAGACAACTCTTTTTCAACAAAACTTGCTCTCAGAATCTGAAAAGATAGAAGTTAATGGTAAAAGCATTAGTCAATTTCCTTTCTCAGCCAACATTGCCACAAGCGAAAATAATTCTACAGTTTTGAAAGATGTTACAGGCTACTATTACTACTTGCCAGGCAACCAAAAGTTGAGTGTTGAAAAGAAAAAGCAAGACTCTTTTGAAAACAAAAATAAGAAACCTACAACTGGAATATTTGCATCTGCATATATCAATCATGATAAAGCACCATCAAGCGGTTCTTATGAATACATGATTTTGATAGATCCCACTAAAAAACAATTGGGTGATATAGAAAAAGATGTAGCAGGATATGAGGTTTTATTAAACTCAAAAGCAGCTCATATTGTTAAAGATGTTGCAACTAATACAAGAGGATATGCTATCTTTGAGTCGTTACATACTGATAAAGATGATTACATTCTTGAAAGTGATGCTGAATTAATGATTATGTTGCGTGAAGAAGATGGTGTTTTGAATATGAGTATTTGTAACCCAGATTTAAATTTGGGAGAATATACATATACAACTACTACTCCTAGTCAGCCTATTTTAAATAAAGTTGTGCTAAAAGGTAAATATTTTTTATCATCACCAAAATCTAACATCGTTATTAAGCATACAGAGAATAATACAGAAATTACTACCACTTTACAAGATGGAATTCCACTAAATTTTTCATTAAGCAGTAATACATTATAATAATATCTAACATCGAATAATAACAAATTAAATTAAAACTTTATGAAGCATTCATTTTTATTCCTTTTTGGATTAATTCCTTTATTTCTCATTGGGTGTAATACTCCAAAAGAAGAGAATTCAGAACCTGTTTCTTCTAATATTTATCAAGAAGAAGTAATTGAAGTAGCAAAACAACAACTTGGTTTTCAAACTAAACTGATTGAAGATCATGGAAGTTTTATAAATCCACGTACTGTTGAAGGCGGATTTGTTAAATATGTTGAAAGTGAAGATTGGACAAGTGGTTTTTTCCCAGGTACAATGTTTTACATGTTTGATTTGACTAAAGATCAAAAATGGAAAGACTTGGGAGTGAAATACACTGAGACTCTAGAGCCAGTGAAGCACTTGAAGTGGCATCATGATGTAGGTTTTATGATTAACTGTAGTTTTGGTAATGCACTACGTGTTACTAATAATGAGGCTTACAAAGATGTTTTGATTGAAGCAGCTAAATCATTATCTACACGTTTTCGTGAAGGTGCTGGTGTTATTCAGTCGTGGGACGAAGACAGAGGTTGGCAAGGTGAGAGAGGCTGGTCGTGCCCAGTTATTATTGACAACATGATGAACTTAGAGTTGTTGATGGAAGCTACACAGTTTTCTCAAGACTCTACTTTTTGGAACATAGCTGTTTCTCATGCCGATCAAACAATGAAAAATCATTTTAGAGATGATTGGAGCTGTCCTCATGTTGTAGATTATGACAAAGAAACAGGAGAAGTACGAAGCCGCGTAACAGCACAAGGATATTCAGATGATTCTGCTTGGTCACGTGGTCAAGCATGGGCTATTTATGGCTATACTATTATGTATCGTTATACAAAAGATCCAAAGTATCTTAAGATGACTGATAATATTTACAACTTTATCTTTAATCATAAGAACATGCCAGAAGATTTAGTTCCTTATTGGGATTTTGATGCCCCAAATATTCCTAATGAGCCTCGTGATGTATCAGCTGCAGCTATTATAGCTTCTGCTCTTTATGAACTTGTAGAAATGGGTCAAACAGAATATAAAGAAACTGCTGATAAAATAATTGAGTCTCTATCTAGTCCTACTTATCGTGCACTAGTAGGTACTAATGGTAACTTCCTTTTGATGCACTCTGTAGGAAGTATTCCTCACAAAGCTGAAATTGATAAGCCATTAAATTATGCCGACTATTACTTTCTTGAAGCATTGACAAGGAAAATAAAATTAGAAGAAAAGTAATAACTACTAATATAAAATCAGCTTATCAATAGAGATTAAAATGTAAGTGATATCTTATATTGATAATCAATAATAAAAAGCCTTCTTTCTATTTAATAGAGAGAAGGCTTTTTATTATGTGGTTTATGTTTGGTGTGTGATATGAGATATGAGAAGTATTCCAACTTAGCTATTAAGAACAAAACATTGTAGTATTGTCTCATCTTTATTATCTCTATTCTCATTAAGCATCTTTTCTATGCTTATTTAGCAAATGCATGTCTATAACCATCAATTTTGTTCCAACGTCCGCGTGTAAAATCAGGAATTAGAACTGGTGCACTGTGGTTTTCTAGTGACAATGCAGTAAGAGGCGCTAAACAGCACCATTCTGCAAGATCGTACACATCCATATCTAGTGGCAAGCCGTTTTGCAAGCAATAAATCAAACGATAGTCCATTATAAAATCCATACCTCCATGTCCACCAACCTCTTTAGCTTTCTCCTCTAATTCAATGTGAATAGGGTGTTTGTATTTCTCCATTAAAGCGTTTTTTACTTCCTCTGGTAAATAAGTGTGTGCATTTAGGTTTTCGTGATTAAGAGTTAGATCACTATCTATTTGAGAGCTTTGTAAAGCATAGCCTTGGTTTGGATATTTGTTTGCAAAGCCTTTTGTGCCAGTTAGTTGATACATACGGCTGTATGGACGAGGAGATGCAACATCGTGTTGAATATGTATGGTTTTTCCTTTTTCAGTTTTAATCATGGTCATAGTGTGTTGTCCATTCATGAAATCTTCAACTTCTTCACCACGAACTTCTCTCAAATAATTAGGAATGCTAACAGGTTTGCTATCTACAGCAACTAAATAGTTCAGCTTGTCGCCACGGTGAATGTCTAGTAGTTGGCAAGCTGGGCCCATTCCGTGAGTTGCATAAATATCGCCTCTATGATTTTTGTTGTATTCTAAGCGCCAGTCTGCTTCGTAAGAGTTCCAATAGTTTTCAAGTTGATGAATGTATGCACCTTCGGTGTATAGCACTTCGCCAAAAAGACCTTGCTGAGCCATATTTAATGTTGTGAGCTCAAAGAAATCATATACACAGTTTTCAAGTTGCATGCAATGTCTTTGAGTTTTCTCAGCGGTATTTATGATAGCCCATATTTCTTCCATTGTCATAGCAGCAGGCACTTCACATGCTACATGTTTTCCTTGCTCCATAGCGTAGATCATCATTTGGGCATGTCGTTTCCAGTCTGTAGCGATATAAACTAAATCAATATCATCTCTCTTACACAACTCTTTCCACGATTCTTCTTCACCACTGTATCCTGTAGCTAAAGGGAAACCCGCATTTGCTAGAATCTTTTGAGATTTTTCTACTCTATCAGGATGTAAGTCGCAAAGTGCAACTATTTCCACACCTGGAATGTGTGTGAACCGCCTCACTGCGCCTGGGCCTCTCATACCTAACCCTATGAATCCTACACGAACAGTTTCTATTTTAGGTGTAGTTAAAGCTAGTACATCTTTCTGGTCAGCAGGTCTTGTAGGCACTTCTGTGGCTAGAGGTTCATATTCGATTTTAGTTTTGTTGCTCTCACCAGTTGTTATTGTACATCCAGTAAACAAAACAGTTAGCATGAGCAACTGAAATAGTTTTTTCATATTTTGAGTTGTTTGAAGTCCTTTTTAAGTATAAACAGTTTTTCTGTAAAAAAAGAACTGTTATTCTTTATCATTCTTGCTTTCTATGTCTAAATCATATCCCCAATTTTTTCCTTTTTCTATTGCAGGTAAACCTTTTGAAAGCCACACAGGAGCAGGTTCACCTTTTAGATAATGATCGAAAAATTGTTGCATACGTATTGATAGGTCTTTTCTGTTGCGACGCTGAATAAGGTTATGTTCCTCATTGTTGTACTGAAGCATCCATACAGGCTTTTTAAGTCGACGCAAGGTCATAAAAAGTTCAATTCCTTGATACCATGGAACAGCTCCATCATTATCGTTATGCATAATAAGTAGGGGTGTGTTTACTTTGTCTGCAAAAAAGAGTGGCGAGTTATCAATATATGTTTGTAGAGATTCACTCATTGTTGTTCCTAGTCGCGATTGTCCTCTTTCGTACTGAACTATTCTGCTGCTACCCGTTCCCCAACGAATTCCACCATAAGCACTTGTCATATTTGATACAGGGGCACCTGCTCCTGCAGCTTTAAACATATCTGTTTGTGTAATTAGATAGGCTACTTGATAACCTCCCCAGCTTTGTCCCTGTATAGCCATATTATCTTTATCTATCCAGTTGTTTTTGGCTAATGATTCTGCTCCCGATACAATAGCGTTGTATGCATCTTGTCCGGGTTGTCCAACAGTGTAATTGATATCAGGAGTAAATACAATGTAGTCTCTACTACTATAAAACGGAATGTTTATGGTGGATGCACTAGGTGCAGGAGTCATATATCTGTATAAATTATCAGAATGTTTTTCGTAGAAATATATCATAACAGGATACTTCTTGTTCTCATCAAAACCTTCAGGTTTATATAGAATTCCTTCCAATGGTTCCCCATCAAATGATGTCCATGAATATAACTCGGGCATTCCCCATTTATAGTCGTTCATTTGCGGATTGATATCTGTAAGTTTTTCTGAGGTGTTCCACCAGTTCTTTGTTACATAAAGATTGGGCGATGTGTTGAAATTACTTTTTTGAAAAATTATTACATCACTGTTTTTAGATTTTGTGATAGATGAGAAAGTATATTTATCTAATACTAATTGTTTGATAGGCTTCTCTTTCTGCTTTGGATTGTAGGTGTATAAGCCACTCTCTTTTGTTTTGTTATCAAAGGCTTCTAGGAGTAATGTTTCTTGGGGTTTTATAAAACGATTTTCTCTGTCAGTGTTTAAATAGCGAAATGTAATGGAGTCATTGCGGCCAAAATGTTGTGTAATATTAGTTGGTTTAGTTTTCCCTTCAGGGTCAAACTGCCAAATATCATAAGCATCATAAAGTAACATGTATGCATCGTCTTCTCCCCATATAGGCATTCCGTATGAGCGAGGCTCACTCGGAACATCGTGCTTTTCATTCCAAAAGTTCACTGGAATATCTTTGGTTATGTTTATAGTTTTTGCTGTTTTATTGTTATATACAAACCAATGACCTTTATCTACATCGAACCAGAAAGAGTAGAGCCCTTTCTCTGAGAGAGTAGGGCGACTGGGCATTGAAGTATCTATAAGTGTAGTTTTTTGTGTGTCGAAGTTATATATCCACACATCATATTTATTAGGACCCCATTGACTTTCTATAAGGTAGGGTATATCTGAATATAGAAGAGCATATTGTCCGTCGTTTTCATCAGATATGCTGGCATAGGGAATTTCTTCATTGGCTAGCAAGGTAAATTTATTGTTGTTGTCTAATTCGATTACTCCAGTGTAAGTTCTTTTCAATTCTTTTGATAAGTGTTTCAACTGTTGGGGTTGCAAATATGGGTCTTTCCAATGCCAAATGTCTAATGATGCAACTTCAAAGCTCACAATAGTAGTGTCTTTAGGTGCTTGTTTAGGTGCACTGCCTATTATAACTCTCTTGCCACTTTTGCTGAAGTAGGGGTTACTATTTTCATTAAATATCCAATTTTCGGGTACTCCTACTGTGTTTATGTTAGCTAGTATAATTGCAGAGTCGGCTTTGTTGGAGAAATAACGCACATCAAATACTTTTTGCTCTACTTTAGAAGTGTCTTTGGTTGATAGATATACTAGCTGTTTCCCAGCATCATCAAAACTCAGAGATTTATACTCTGCTTTTTCGTTAGAGATGCGTTTCTTGCTGTAATTGTTTAAATCTATAAACAGTACACCTGGTGTTTCTGTAGAGTCCTTTTTATCAGGTTCTATTATAGCAGCAAATGAGTTGCCATATTTATTGAAAACAAAATCCTTAGCATTTTGTAATGTATCTTGTGTTTGGGTTAATAGATTATGCAAAACAAGCGCTTCTTTTTTCTTGCTATTGCTTTTCTTTTTAGGTTTAACCTTGATGGAGTCACTTGCCGTAGCGGTTGTATCCATTGTTGTAGCTGTAGTATCGGGTGTAAGAGTGGTTGTATACGCTACATAGTTGCTCAACTCTTGTGATGTTTTATATGATTTTACATCGGGTAAAACATAATAAGCAAAAGTTTCGTTGTTAATAATCAATAGTGAATCTTTGGGCATTTCATCCTTTTTCTTTTTGTCAATTTTTGCCTGACGTGTATCGGCAAAGGGAGCTTTTAATAGAGCAACTGTATGTTTTCCATTGGGAGATAGCCTATAGCTTGAAATACGATTGTACTCGAAGTTTTTCTTCTTTTTCAAGTCTTGAATAAATAGTTTGCTGTCGCCTTCTTGTGGATTGATAATGGCTACAGTAAATTGTCCATCATCACTAACAGAGATGTTTGAAAGACTTTTCCAACTATCATATACGGTATGGTCTAACGCTTTTTTTTGTGCAAAAACTTGAATGAAAAACAGGCTCAAAAGAGCAACTATAATTATTTTCTTATAATCCATTGTAATCTAATGTTGTTGTTAATTGTAAACAAAGCGAAAGTACAATAAAAAAAAACCTTTTACAAATAAAATTGCTATTGTGTATCTATATTTTTAAATTATCTTTGTAGTTAACTTAATTACAACGATTATGAATAAGAACAGTGTCCATATAATTCAACTGAGGCAAACGCCAACCTCCATTAGTGACTTACTGGCATCGCTGAAAGTGATTGAGGAATTGAATGATACACGTTTTAACAAAGATAATAGTGAGTTGCTACTTTCTATAGAAGATGAGGATGATGCAGCGGAGGTAATTAAAGCAGTTACTACCCAGTTGCGTAAATTGGGTGGTGACATTAAATCGGTGAAGCAGTCCTTTCCAGTTATGAATATGACTTGTGCAGCTTGTGCATCGAGCTCTAAAAATGTGTTGTCTTTTGTGCCAGGTGTGTTGGATGTAGCAGTTAACTTTGCCAATGGCAAAGCTATGATAGAATATATACCTGAACTATCCAACCCATCAGATATGAAGTCTGCGCTTAAAGAAGTGGGTTTCGATTTGCTGATAGAAGATGAAGAGTCATCGCGCGAAAACCTCGAGCAACTGCAACAAGAACGCTACAAGAAACTAAAAAGAGATACAATTAGTGCAGTAACATTAGCAACACCATTGATGCTAATTGGAATGGTGTTTATGAATATACCTTATGCCGACTACATTATGTGGGCATTGGCCACACCTATACTGTTTATCTTTGGACAACGATTCTTTGTGGGTGCCTGGAAACAAGCAAAGCGCTTTTCGGCCAATATGGACACGTTAGTTGCACTTAGCACGGGTATTGCCTATCTGTTTAGTGTGTTCAATATCTTCTTTGAGGAGTTTTGGACAAGCAGGGGCTTAAAGGCTTATGTCTATTTTGAAGCCTCGGGTGTTATTATTGCATTTATCTTGCTAGGTAAAATGTTGGAAGAGCGCGCTAAAGGAAACACCTCTTCGGCCATAAAAAAACTAATGGGGTTGCAACCCGATACGGTGATTGTATTTAAAGATGATATTCCTACTGAGGTGCCTATTTCTGAGGTGCAAGTTGGGGATATTGTTTTGGTGAAACCAGGTGATAGAATTGCTGTGGATGGAGAGGTAACAAGTGGTTCTTCGTTTATAGATGAGAGCATGATTAGCGGAGAACCTATTGCTGTAGAAAAGACTTCGAGCTCGGAAGTGTTTGCAGGAACTATTAATCAGAAAGGAAGTTTCAGATTCAGGGCTAGTAAAGTGGGGAGTGATACTCTGTTGGCACACATCATTAAAACTGTAGAGCAAGCACAAGGTAGCAAAGCTCCTGTGCAAAACTTAGTGGACAAGATTGCTAGCATTTTTGTACCTGTTGTTATGGGTATAGCTCTATTAAGCTTTGCTCTTTGGATGATACTTGGAGGCGACAACAATCTTGTTCATGGTTTGCTAGCAATGGTAACTGTTTTGGTTATTGCTTGTCCCTGTGCATTAGGGCTAGCAACCCCCACTGCCATAATGGTGGGTATTGGTAAAGGGGCCGAAGAAGGCATACTTATAAAAGATGCTGTGAGTTTAGAACAGAGTAGAAAGATTGATATAGTAGTACTTGATAAAACTGGTACGCTTACCGAGGGGAGGCCTGTTGTAAGCAGTATTGTATGGAACGAAAGTATAACAACCTTGCAAAAAAATATATTATTTAGCATAGAGTCTCAGTCAGAGCATCCATTGGCTGACGCCATTACTGCCAATATGAAAGATGATAGTAAATTGCTAAACGATGTTGAGGTGCAACAGGTGAGTGGAAAAGGGATTGATGGTAAGTATAATGGAGAAGACTACTTTGTGGGCAACCCTCAATATATTCGTTCAAAGAATATTGATATATCTGAATCTATGGAGCAATCCATTAATGAGAAATTGGAAGCAGCTCACACAGTGACAGTTTTTGCAAACAGTGAAACAGCTCTTGGAGTAATCTCTATTACAGACAAGTTGAAACCTACAACAAAAGAGGCTATCAAACAATTGAATAAGATGCACATTGATACAGCTATCTTTACAGGTGACAACGAAATGGTTGCTAAAGCACTAGCTAAAGAGTTGGGTATTACAAACTATAAAGGCAATGTATTGCCCGAAGAGAAAGCTCGCTTGGTAAAAGAGTTGCAAGAGCAAGGAAAAGTTGTAGCAATGGTGGGCGATGGCATCAACGATAGTGGAGCACTAGCTCAAGCCGATGTGAGTATTGCCATGGGAAAAGGAAGCGATATTGCTATGGATGTAGCCACAATGACTATTATCTCTTCCGATTTGCTGAAGATTCCAAAGGCCATTCGTCTATCAGATAGCACAGTAAAGACTATTAGGCAAAACTTGTTTTGGGCTTTTATTTACAACGTTATTGGTATACCTATTGCGGCGGGTATTTTGTATCCCATCAATGGTTTTTTGTTAAGCCCAATGATTGCGGGTGCAGCTATGGCATTGAGCTCGGTGAGTGTGGTTACGAATAGTTTACGATTGAAGTCAAAGAAAATATAATGGCCTTTTATTCATTCGTAGTGGGGCAATGTTTGCGTCTCTCTAGGCGAAAGCTTAATTTACAGAAACAAATTAAATACAGATTATAAACAATTATGAAAACATTGAAATTTAAAACCAGTATTGAGTGTTCTAGTTGCGAAGCACGTGTGAAACCATTTTTAGATAAAAAAGAAGGAGTTGTTTCTTGGCAAGTAGATACTAATCATGAGGACAAAATCTTGACAGTTGAAACTGAAAATCTTGACGCGAAAGATATTGTGAAAACTATAAAAAGAACTGGTTTCGTGGCAGAAGAAATGTAAATAAATATATGCTAACATATAAAAAGTGGTGAGTAAACGTTGTTGTAGCTAAACAAAAAAATGTACATTTACAACAACATTTATTAGCCACTTTTTTTTATTCGCAAATTTATAAATTATCGCATGTTTTTTCAATCTCACATTGGCGAAATAGCCTCACTAGCCGTGGCTTTTTGTTGGACTATAAGTGCACTCTTCTTTGAAAAAGCAGGTCACAAAGTTGGTTCACTATCAGTTAATCTTATCCGTCTTTTCCTAGCTCTTATATTTTTAGGAATTACCCTAATCTTTACAGGTAATTCATTTTTCCCAACTGATGCCACTGCCCAAAATTGGTTCTGGTTGGGTTTGTCTGGTGTGGTTGGGTTTTTTATTGGCGACTTGTTGCTGTTTCAATCTTATGTAGTTATAGGTTCGCGTACTTCTCAATTGGTTATGAGCCTTGCCCCTATGCTCACAGCCGTAATTGGATGGTTCTTTTTAAGTGAGATACTTTCATTTCAAAGCATCATTGGTATTATAGTGAGTGTTATTGGTGTAATTATTGCTATTGCAGGCAAAAGGTTGAAACTTAATATTCCACTTAAAGGATTTCTTTTTGCATTAGGAGGTGCCCTTGGGCAAGCGCTTGGTCTTGTATTGAGTAAAAAAGGGATGGGCGATTATGACCCACTTGCTGCTACGCAAATAAGAGCTGTTTTCGGATTTGCTAGCTTCCTTATCTTAATGATTTATCTTAAACGTATGGATAGAGTTGTGCTTGCTCTGAAAGATTTTAAAAGTATGAAAGCCATTACAATTGGAACTATTTTTGGTCCTTTTATAGGTGTTGTTTTGTCTCTTTTTGCTATTCAGCGTACCCATACTGGTGTTGCCTCGGCCCTTATGGCTCTGGCACCCATCATCATTATCATTCCATCGGCTATTATGTTCAAAGAGAAGGTAACTGCTCAGCAGGTACTAGGTGCTTTTATTAGTATGGCAGGTGCAGCTATTTTCTTCATATAGTTTTTACAACAAGGAAGGCTAAAACTTTGCTTTTAGCCTTCCTTGTAAAATGTTTTGTCAATACTTAA
The DNA here is from genome assembly GCA_964495235.1 of uncultured Dysgonomonadaceae bacterium. Lineage (GTDB taxonomy): Bacteria > Bacteroidota > Bacteroidia > Bacteroidales > Dysgonomonadaceae > UBA2632. The sequence continues at coordinate 18,552 of CAZBVD010000006.1, forward strand.
GCTACTGTCTTGTTTCTAATTTTTGTGCATTGCTTTATCTTTTGGAAAGGGTTTTTCATTCCAAGCTTTTTTCTTGTCCAATCTTAGGAAAGAGACGTCTAAAAAGAGCGATTGGCAGACAAACCAATTGGAAGAAAGGAAAAGGAGGTTAAGTATAAGCTGCCATTGTTAGTGTAGCTATCCGATAACTCGGGTTGATGACCCACAAAGCCTAATTTCAAGAATTCCATTTCATTAAAGTTGTTTCCTGTAGAAAACATGCGTTTCTTACACTTGTTAGTGCATTACGCACTTGTTCTTCTGTGAGCTCTTGTGGTAGCATCTCTTTCAAGCTAACCAATAGCTAATGCTTGAAATGCACCTGAACGATAGGTAATAGATCTACCAAAAGCTGGGAATGGTGCCTCGGGAGAGATAAGATGTTCTAGTATGACTGAGTAACGCTAGATGCGCTTTGTGGCTGTATCTAATTGTTCTTGCTTTGCTAATTTGTTTCTGTTGACACAGATTTCCAGTATTTATAAACACATTGATTGTATGGCGTAGCTATTGTAATAATCAAAAGAAAAATTTTATTCGTCTGAATAAAATCCATCTCCAACATACCATTCATCTGTTTTTCTTCAGTTGTGTTGTCCATCGGGTAGGTTTAGCCAGGGTTAAATGCCGACCATTAAACGGCCAAAACGTCCTTGTAAGTTAAATCTTTGCTTCTGTCACCCCAGAGTTGGCTTACTTCTACTTGCATATTCTTTTTTAACTCACCGTTTGCCATATTTTGCAATGCTGGTTCTGCAATTTTGTAGACTAGATCAGTAGTGAATTGACGGTCGGGTATGTCGTTTTGTGCTATGCTTGTGGTGGCGAAGCAAATAATAATAGATGCGATAATCACAGAGTAGGTTCGTCTCATAGATTGTTTTATAGTTTAGTCAAAGATAAAGAAAAACATTTTTAAAGAAAATGCTTCATTAGTTTTGTTTAGATACTAGGATAATTTGCAAACGTTTTTTTTGAGGGTTCTAAAGGTTTTATAGTATTATAAATTGAGCATGAAATATTCTAGAAAATAGTGTATATGAATGTATCTATTAAAGTTTAGTTTTTTCTTGTTTTAATAAAAAATCTGCAAGCTTTTTAGTTGCTATTGCTCTATGGCTTAGGTTGTTTTTAATATCTTCGGGCAACTGTCCAAATGTTTTGTCATAGCCATTAGGTTTAAAGATGGGGTCGTATCCAAAACCTTTTGTTCCTTCTTTCTTGTGAATGATTTCTCCGCTTACTATTCCTTCAAAATAGTGCTCTTCACCATTTAATATAAGAGCTATTACAGTTCTGAATTGGGCTTTTCTGTTTTCATAGCCTTGCAAATCGCGCAATAGTTTTTGCATGTTTTCTTCTGAATCACATTTAGGACCAGCATATCTTGATGAGTATATTCCAGGTGCATTGTCCAGTGCATCTACTTCTAGACCTGTGTCATCGGCAAAACAATCTAAGCCAAATTTATCTTTCACAAACTGTGCTTTTATAAGCGCATTCTCTTTAAGGGTGTCTCCTGTTTCGGGTATATCCTCATGGCAGTTAATATCGGCTAAACTAAGTATTTCTAATTGACCTTTACTTATTTTTTTTATTTCGTCGAGCTTATGCTGATTGTTTGTAGCAAATACTATTTTCATATTTCTATTTTTTTAATTCTGTTGTTTTCTAGTTTACCAATAAAGTAGCTAGTAAAGTATTAAGAACAAATATAAATAATATCTGTGTGAATCTGAGGGCTCAACTT
>CAZBVD010000006.1:20440-21894 GCA_964495235.1 uncultured Dysgonomonadaceae bacterium
TAAAGTATTAAGAACAAATATAAATAATATCTGTGTGAATCTGAGGGCTCAACTTCTAATTTCTTAAAATATATACATTCAGCAGCAGGAGAATAAAAAAAGAACAAATGTGTATTCTAGCACAAATCAGAGAATATGCTTCAGTTTATTTATTAGTATATAAGGTGTGTGGCCGAAAAGTTATTTGCTCCCACTACTATCAGGCCGGCTAAGCATCTGTGTCAATCGCTGTTGTTACACATGTAGCTTAACTTCTTTATCAGCTGTAAATGGTTTAATAGGGTATATATTTTTTCCCATTAACTCTTGGTTCTCAGAATCTGTTTCGCTGTAAGCCTTTGTTAATATTTGTATTACTGCCTCTTTTTCAATATTCTCAACCAACGCTTTCTCTATGCGTGTTTTACCACGCGAAGCACGTGTATTGTTTAGTCCCTTGAACCTTGCTATAAGCCTATTCAATTCTGAAATTAGTGGAGAGTAGTCAAGGTCTTCGTATGAGAATTGATGAAAGTTTATCTGCTCAAACACAGCTCTCAAGACATACTGCGCTTCTTTTTGTACAGTTGCACTTATTGATTTTGGACTTTGTGAAATCTCTTTAGAGCGTATCGACGAAAGTTTATTGAGTTTTTCATTTGCTTTTTGCAACTCTTGTAAATTGTATTTTAATTCTAGTTTCTCTAAAGCGTGTAGCACTTCAGGGTTCTCTCTCAGATGATTGAAGAAGATAGTAATTGTCCTATCAATTGTAGGCTGATTGTTTTGTCTCAAATAGTGCAAGTGGTCACGCACTGCAGGATAGGTTTTTGAAACCAACTCTCGTTTGTGAGGAATAGCTAGTTTCTTCTGCAAATTAATCTGCATAGAAATAGCAGTAGCATGTTCCAAACGCGTTACGTTCAATTCATATATACGTTGTGTGATGGGATGAGGACCATAAGGCACATTAAGCAACTTCATTTTATTGCACTGGTTGTACAAAATCTTAATTGCATTTTGTAGTTTTAATGTTGTAGGATTGTGCTTTTCTACTATAGCGGTAATTTGCTCAACAAATTGTGGCGACTCTAGCTTAAGGAGCTTAGTGAGTGCAATTTTTCTACTTTAGTTATTATAAAAGATTTAGAGTGTATAGTATAGTTTCCTTTTGCTATATAAAGATAGCGAAAATTGCTTTCATTTAAAAGCATTGTCTCATATATGTAATCAACTAATAGAGGTTTAATTCATTTCTTCGGCACATTTATTAGATAACCTAGCCTACAGTGTTACTTTTCATTCCCTTTTTTTTGGTTTTTCACCCTAAGCCATTTCAATATTAAACCAAAAGTAATCATTCACGCCTAATTTTACCAATAAAAAAGATTGGGAATACTGTATAGTACTGCAAAACAACTTTTTTAATTAAAGATCTTAATAAGGAATCTCTTGCATTAACTTATGGTGCTATT
>CAZBVD010000007.1:0-1549 GCA_964495235.1 uncultured Dysgonomonadaceae bacterium
GGTTATGGCAAGCGTGTGTTTAAAATGACACCGCTTCACCATCATTTTCAGAAGCCAGGTAATGGAAGTATTAGCGCAATTATACAAAAACCAGTTATTCCGATACCAGAATCAAAGATTACAGTTCGTTTTTGGTTGATAGGTATCATTTTAGCAGTATTGACCCTTGCAACTTTAAAAATGAGATAATATGAAGTCTACAGATCAATATAAACAAAAGAAATTAGTAGTTTTAGGCGGAGGTTTAAGCGGAGTTGGTGCAGCTATTCTTGCTAAGAATAAAGGATTAGACGTATTCTTGTCTGAGAGAGGCGAGCTTTCAGCTCAATCTCGCAAAGAGTTGATGGAGCATAATATTTCTTTTGAAGAAGGAGAACATACATTAGATAAGATATTGCAAGCGGATGAAGTGGTGAAAAGTCCGGGTATACCTAATACAATTCCGCTAATATTGGAGTTGGTCAAAAAAAATATTCCTGTGATATCAGAAATAGAGTTTGCAGCAAGATACACTAAAGCAAAGACTATTTGTATAACCGGAAGCAATGGAAAGACAACTACGAGCACACTGCTCTATCATATTTTAAAATCAGCAGGATTCAATGTTGGACTAGCGGGTAATGTAGGCGCAAGTTTTGCTAAACAAGTTGCTGAAGAACAACACGATTACTATGTGTTGGAGTTGAGCAGTTTTCAGTTAGAAACGATGACAGATTTTCGCGCTGATTATGCTGTAATGCTCAACATTACTCCAGATCATTTAGATAGATATGCATATCAAATGCAAAACTATGTAGATGCAAAAATGAGAATTCTCAATAATCAAACAAATGAGAATACATTTATCTATTGGGCCAACGACCCATTGATTGTACGCGAAGTAGAAAAAATTAAACCCCTGGCTCATCTTATCCCTTTTGCAAAAGCAAAAGCAGAAGGGATATGTGCTTATCAGGAGGATGCACATATATATATACATGCCAATAATAGTACTTTTAGAATGAAGAAAGATCAATTAGCTCTCAAAGGCACTCATAATTTATATAATTCTATGGCAGCAGGTTTGGTGTCTAAATTATTAGATATAAGTGACGATACATTACGTCAGTCGCTTACAGATTTTCAAGGAGTGCCTCACCGACTTGAGAAGGTTGCGACTGTGCGAAGTGTTCTTTATATTAACGACTCTAAAGCTACTAATGTAAATTCATGTTGGTATGCTTTGCAGAGTATGAAATCAAGGGTGGTGCTCATTTTAGGTGGCACTGACAAAGGTAATGACTATAAAGAGATAGAACAGTTGGTTAAAGAAAAGGTGCGTGCACTTATTTTATTAGGTAAAGATAATAAGGCTTTGCATGATTTCTTTGATGGCAAAGTGCCTTTGATACTTGATGCTGAGAGTATGTCGAAAGCAGTGGAATTAGCATACAATGTTGCTGAGAAAGGCGACGTTGTTTTGTTATCGCCTTGCTGTGCGAGCTTCGATTTGTTTAAGAATTATGAAGATAGAGGAAATCAATTTAAAGAGTGTGTGAGGAGACTGTGA